>NZ_NPDI01000038.1:0-266047 GCF_002251265.1 Rhodopirellula sp. MGV
CAGTGTTAGGCAGCATTTTCGATTGCTTGGAAAGCTTTGCCGGATAGGCAAAAACTCGTAACCCTGGAAGAGCTTCGTGATGCAGGGGTTGCTCGCGTAGAACAATTGCCACGAACGGTATAAACTATTGCCGACGGCGAAGTTCGGTTCCAAAGAGGCAGGTAATCACCCCCACCTCTTCGTTCCCAGCCAACTGGCAAAAGCCGTGTGGGTTGACCGTCGTTGGCCCCAACAGACAGGACCCCAGCGGACAGGCCATGATCTCAGACGACAGGCTCGAACCCCAAGTACTGGATCTGACCGAATTGCCAGGAGTCGAGTGCCCGTGTGGGATCGCCCGCCGGGCGTTCAGCGACCGCGAGGACGTCCCAGCCACTGTTCATTGGACTCAAATCAAGTGCGACGCAATGACGCACTACCATCGCGAACACATGGAGGTTTACGTGGTGCTGAGCTGCGCAAAGGATGCCGCCATTGAACTGAATGGACAGATGCACCCCGTACGCCCAAAAACGTCGGTCTTGATTCCGCCTGGAACACGCCATCGAGCGGTTGGCGAAATGGATGTACTGATCATTTGCTTCCCCAAGTTCGATCCGAGCGACGAGCACTTTGACTGAAACAACCACGCGGGGATCGACTTAGCGAATGACAATCCACTCGACTCCCAGCTAAAATGCTTAAGCGGACCAAATCACGTGTTCGTGATGATCCGTCCCGCCCTTTCCCTCTCCCCAGTCTTTCTGTCCGATAGAATCAATGAATTTGACACTGCGAGATCGCTGGCTTTGGTCGTTAGCGAGTTTACTGCTGATGCCATCGCTGCTGTTTGGCCAAACCGCCGACTGGCCCTATTGGCGTGGCCCAAACATGGACGGCACCGCAAAAGTCACCGGGTTGCCCGAAGATTGGGATCCTGATGGCGGTGAAGGCAGCAATGTGATCTGGAAACGCGATGACTTGGGCGGTCCCTGTACCCCGATCGCGATGAATGGCTTCCTCTACAGCATCCAGCGATACCTCCCAGGCACGGAGCGCGAAGGCGAACGCGTCGTTTGCTTGGACGCCGAAACCGGCGAAACCGTTTGGGAAAACAACTACAACGTCTGGCTCAGTGACGTTCCCGCCGAGCGTGTTGGCTGGTCCAGCGTCGTCGGCGACCAGGAAACCGGCAACGTGTACGTGCTCGGTGCCTGCGATATTTTCATGTGCATCGATGGCAACTCCGGCGAAACGCTGTGGAAGGTGCCGCTGCACGAGCAATTCGGCATGCTCAGCACCTACGGCGGCCGGACGAACTTTCCGATCGTTTACGAAGACTTGGTGATCATCAGCGGGATCATCATCAACTGGGGGGATTACGCCAAACCAAACCACCGTCTTTTGGCGATGGACAAACGCACCGGCGAATTCGTCTGGTTCAGCGGCACACGTGATCTGCCCTACGACACGACATACTCGGCACCCAGCTTGGTCACCGTTAACGGCCAGCGTCAGCTGATTTTGGGCTGCGGCGACGGATCGGTCTGGGGATTCCAGCCTCGCACGGGCAAACCACTTTGGAATCACCAATTGTCGCTCCGCGGCCTGTTCGCGACCCCATTGGTGGTTGGCGATATGGTTTTCTGCAGCCACAGCGAAGAAAACGCGGATGACGCCAGCGTGATGGGTGCCGTTGCCGGTTTGAAAATCTCTGGCAAAGGCGAGAACACCCAGGTTTCCCAGATGTGGAAACACCTGGAAGTCGTCTCCGGATACAGCGAACCGGTTTACGTCGATGGACGCATCTATTGGGTCGATGACCGCTGCAAAATGTGGGTCTTCGACGCCGAAACTGGCGAGCCGATTGTCGAACGTAAAGCGTTTGCCGGCAGCCGCCAACGCTCGGCACTGCTCTACGCCGACGGAAAGATCTACGTGACGACCGAAAATGGTCGCTGGGCAATCGTCGAACCTACCGAAGACGGTTTCGAAGTGCTCAGCAAAGGCCGCATCCGTGACACCGGCTTCGGTGCTTCACCGATCGTCGCCGATGGAAAGCTTTACATCCAAAGCACCAGTGCGATGTACTGCGTCGGCACCGGCGAAGGAAAACAGGAACAACAAACACTTGCTGGGAACTTGGAACCGGAAACTCCGGTCGAAGAGGACACCGAAATCGCTCAAGTCCAGGTCGTTCCTTGTGAAGCCGTTGTTCAGCCCGGCGAATCGATCGAATACACCGTCAACGTGTTCAACGCAAACGGTCAAAAACTGGAAACACCTGCCGGAGTGACTTTCACAGTTGCTGGCAAAGCGGCCACGGTCGACGGCAACAAGCTGACCGCCAGCCAAGACGCTTCCCACACCGGCATCGACGTCGTCGCGGAAGTCAACGGCATCAAAGGCAACGCGCGGGTCCGCATCGTGCCACCGCTCCCTTGGAAATTCACGTTCGATGGCCTGACCGATCCGCCGCTATCGTGGGTGGGTGCTCGCTATCGTCACGTGATTCGCGACATCGACGGCTCGCCAGCTTTAACCAAGGTCACGACGATTCCCAAAGGTGCGCGTAGCCGTGCCTGGATGGGCCCCAGCGATCTGTCCGAGTACACGATTTCGGCGGACGTCCGTGGCAAACGCATGAGCGCCCAATTGCCAGACATTGGTCTGACCGCTCACGGATATGTTTTGGACCTGATGGGCCAAAGCCAGCAATTGCAGATCCGTACATGGTCGGCACAACTGCGGATGGCGGAAACAATCGACTTCCCCTGGGAAGAAGACAAATGGTATCGAATGAAATTCCGCGTCGACCTGGAAAGCGAAGGCCCCGCAACGGTTGCCGTTTTGCGTGGCAAGGTATGGCCGCGGGATCAGGATGAACCCAAGGAGTGGACGATCACCGCTCGCGACGAATCGCCAAACTTGGCCTCCAGCCCTGGTCTGTACGGCAACGCGAAAGTCGCCGAACTGTACCTCGACAACATCGAAGTCGTCGCCAACGAAAGCGACGAGTAATCCGACCTACCCAAGATGATGAGACGCGGTGCTTTAGCCGGCACCGCATTTGTGGCGTTGCGGGTTTGTCCTCCACACGATCAAACCGATCGTGACAGCAAACGGCCAACGCTCCCACCTCCCCTCAAAAATTCGGTCCATCGACCCCCAATATCGCAATGCGAAAAAACGAACTTTCAGCGTTCTCGATGATCGTCGCGGCCTTCGTGCTCGGCAGCATCACGGCTGCGGCGACCAGCGGTTGCAAACCGCCAACCGCCGTCCCACGCGCCGCTTCTGATAACGCCACGTCCGACAACGCGACCGCGCAAAGCGATGTTGCCGCGTCCGAAAACGTTACCGGCGACAACATCACCACGGTCTCGGCCACCGCATCGGAAACCCCAATCGCCGCAGCGACCGAGCCTGCCGCTAGCGAGCCAGAAGCGACCATCGCTGCGAAGCCTGCTGATGAAAGCGCAAAGCCCGCTGAAGACACCGCGACCACTTTGGTTAGCGAAGCCAGCTCGCCCGAAGACGTCCTCTCCTCCGGTGGCGACTGGCCACAATGGGGCGGCTCACGATTCAAAAACAACACTCCCGGCGTGACCGGTTTGCCACAGGAATGGAACATCGGCAAGTTCGACCGCCGCAGTGGCGAATGGGACAAATCGAAAGCCGAAAACATCGCATGGTACGCCAACTTGGGCAGCCAAACGTACGGCAACCCTGTCGTTGCTGACGGTCAAGTTTACGTCGGGACCAACAACGGTGCCGGCCACCTGAAACGCTACCCGCCGCAAGTCGACCTCGGTTGCTTGTTAGCCTTTTCGGAAAAAGACGGCTCGTTCCTGTGGCAACACAGCAGCGAAAAGCTGATCACCGGCCGCGTCCACGACTGGCCGCTGCAAGGTATTTGCTGTGCACCGTTGGTCGAAGGCAAACGTCTTTGGTTCGTCACCAACCGCGGCGAAGTCCGTTGCTTGGACACCGAAGGCTACTATGACGGCGAAGACGACGGCCCTGTGACCGCCGAGACCGCTCGTATCACGGACATCGCGTTGGCATCCGACGCCGGCAAAGCTGCGATGGCCGGACTGGGCGAAGGCACGCTTTCCGACAGCGTTCTAGAAGCACTTGAAAACGCCGGTGAAACTTCCGAAGGCGATGTCACTGTCGAAACCGTTACCGCCGGATCGGCTTGGACCGCCACCGGTAACTTCAATGGCGTTGACCGCACCCTTTCGATCAAGAAAGCTGGCCCCAACGTCAGCATCTTCAAGAAGCTCGGCATCCACGATAAACGTGACGCGGACACCATCTGGATCTTCAACATGATGGACCAGCTGAACACCAGCCAGCACAACATGTGCTCATGCAGCGTCACTTCGTATGGCGATTACCTGTTCGTCAACACCAGCAACGGTCTGGACGAGTCGCACATCAACCTGCCTTCACCGGACGCACCAACGTTTATCTGCCTGAACAAGAACACGGGCGAACTGCTGTGGCAAGATTCTTCGCCAGGCACCAACATCTTGCACGGTCAATGGTCCAGCCCAGCCGTTGCGGTTTTGGGCGGCGTGCCGCAAGTTCTGTTCGCCGGTGGCGACGGATGGCTGTACAGCTTCAAAGCTGACGGCGGCCAAGACGGCAAAGGCGAGTTGCTATGGAAGTTCGATGCCAACCCAAAAGAATCCAAATGGGTTCTCGGTGGCGAAGGAACTCGGAACAACATCATCGCGACGCCTGTGATCTACAACGACTTGGTCTATGTTGCTGTCGGCCAAGACCCCGAACACGGTGAAGGTGAAGGTCACTTCTGGTGCATCGACCCGACCAAACGCGGAAACGTTTCGCCACAGTTGGCGATGAAGGTCGAAGGCGAAGGCCGTGTCGAGATTCCTCACAAGCGAATCCAAGCGGTCGAAGCCGAGAAGGGTGAAATCGCTGTCGACAACCCGAACTCTGCTGCCTTGTGGCACTACTCGATGTCCGACATCAACGAAGACGGTGAAATTGATTTCGAGGAAGAGATGCACCGCACGATCGGCACCGCCGCGATCAAAGACGATTTGATCTACGTGACGGACTTCTCCGGCCTGCTGCACTGCTTGGACGCTCGCGGCGAAAACGGACAAGCGAAGGTGTACTTCACATACGACATGCTGGCCCAAAGCTGGGGCAGCCCCCTGATCGCTGACGGACATGTGTACGTAGGTGACGAAGATGGCGATGTCGCTGTGTTCCAATTTGGATCGCAGTACAACGAGCCGATGGACGAGATCAACATGGGTAGTAGTGTTTACAGCACGCCGATTGCTGCCAACGGACGGATCTACATCAGCACGAAGGACAAGCTGTTCGCCATCGAAGCGGAAGAGAAATGACGAAGACGGTTGTCGACTGCGGGAACTGCGGTCCAGACTTTCATTCGATTCGTCAGTTTATGACGTCTAACTTTGACGCGGTCGTCATCCAAACCCATGGTGCGGATGACACGCTCAAAGTAATGCGTAGCCGTCATGTTGACTTGGTGACCGTAAACCGGAAACTCGATCGGGACTATACCGACGGGATCGACGTGGTGAAAATCATCAAGGCTGACGACGAAGTCGGCCATACACCCGTCATGTTGGTCACCAACTATGAAGAACACCAACAGGCAGCCGTCGCTGCCGGCGGTGTTCACGGTTTCGGAAAACTCTCCTTGCGTGACCCCGAAACTGTTGAACTGCTCCAGCCCTATTTGGGATCATGAATAGTCCGTTCCGAAAAATGCTGTCCGCCAAAATCCATCGTGCGACCATCACCGGCGCCGATCTGGAGTACGAAGGCAGCATCACGATCCCGCCTGATTTGTTGGAAGCTTCTGGGATTGTTCCCTATGAAGCGGTCTGCGTCTGGAATGTCACCCGCGGAAGCCGTTTGGAAACCTACGCCATCACGGGCGAAGCGAATTCACGCGACATCTGTGCCAACGGTGCCGCCGCGCACCTGATTCAACCGGGTGACAAGGTAATCATCGCCAGTTACGCGTTTGTTCCTGAAGACCAGGTCAACGAACACCGTCCTCGATTGGTGTTCGTCAACGACCAAAACGAAATCGCCCACTTGGGACCAGAGGTTCCAGGGCCGCAGCGTCGTCTGACGCAGCCCTGCAGCTCGTAAGTGTTTTGAATCACCCCTCAAGCATCCTGTTGATTGCGGTCGCGGTCGGTTTATTCGCCGGTGGCTTGCTCGGTGCTCAGCCGAGCGTCAACGGAATGCTGGGGAAAAGCGTTGCCCACCCGCTACAAGCTTCGTTGATTTCGTTCGCTTGTGGCACAACGATCTTGTTCGTGATCACGCTGTTGTTCGGCGGCGGATTCCCACCGCGATTTTTGATTTCACCCCGTGAGCTTCCTTGGTGGATCTGGACGGGTGGGGCAATTGGCGTCGTGCTGGTCTCGACTTCTTTGATTCTTGTGCCTCGTGTCGGGTCGTTGCCATGGTTTGCCGCCGTGATGACCGGGCAGACGGTCGCGGCATTGTTTCTCGATCACTTCGGACTGCTGGGTAATCCACGTTCACCGGTGTCGATCTTGCGGCTCGTCGGCACATTCTTTTTGGTTTTGGGCGTTTTGGTCATCGTCGGTGCCAAGCGAATGGAACAAAATCAAATCGCAACCGGTGTCGAAACCAAAACTGAACCATGATGGTACGTTGGTGTGATGGCTGACCACGAACCCGAGCCGAACGATCCCACGGACACCTCTGAAAGTGCGCCGGCATCCCTTGATGACGTTTGGAAGACCTTCGGTAATCAGCTTCGCCGCCGCGCACGGACACGTCTACGTCAGTACGGTTTGACCGGACAGACCGAATCGATGGACATCTGCAACGAAGTCATGGTCGATCTGGCCCGTCGAAGCGACGCGGACCAACTGACCGCCGAAGACATCTTGAGCTACATCTTGCGAGCGATCGACAACGAAGTCGTCGATACCTTTCGAACGCTCGCCCGCCATTGTCGCGACTTCCGTCGCAACGAAACAACGCCTGTCGAAGAGATCAAATTACGCACCGAGCAGACTTCGCCAAGCCAAGTTGCGCTGCGTCGAGAGGTTGCCGACCGAGTTCGAACCATCTTGGGTGAACAGGACGCGATCGCAGTCGACATGATGCTTGAGAACCGCGACTGGAATGAGATCGGCGAGCGACTGGGGATCAAATCCGATACCGCACGCATGCGTGTCCGTCGTGCGTTGCAAAAAGTTCGCGACGAAATCGGCATTCGAGAATTGGACGGTTAATCGATCTGATGGCGGCGCAAGATCATGATTCGTCCGTCGACCCTTTCGAAGACAGCCATGTCTCGATCGACGAGTTGGGCACGTGGCTGAAACGACTTCGTGCCGAAAGCCCCTCCGCACCTTTGAAGGAACTACTTGAGGACTGCGAACTCGGACGCGACATCTTGATTGACCTCGCGGCGTTGGACTTGATGCTCAGTTGGCGCCGCGGACACCGTACGCCAACCGAAGCGTACCTCGAACAGTTCCCGGTGTTGGCACAGTCCGAATCCAGCGTCTTGGATTTGATTGATGCCGAGATGTGCATCCGCCGCGAATTGAAAGAAGTCGTTGACGTTGCGGCGTTCACAGAGCGGTTTCCAAACTTTGCTGCACCCATACGGCAACTCGCTTACTTGGACGGTTCTGGCGTTAAAGGTCAGATCGAACAATCGGTCCCCCGACCGGTAGGCCCATCGTCCGAACCGGCAATGGGTTCCGCTTCGGTAATCAATGAATCCGATCGCCGACCACCGGAGAAAATCGAATCGAGTGGCTTTGAACTCGAACGAGACCTCACGATTGCCGGCGTCGGTCCGGTGACGGGTTTGTCGCCCCTTTCAGAGCTCGATCAACCACGTGAAGATTCGATCGACGTCCCGATCCCAATCCGACCGCCGGAATGGATGATCGGTGGAAAATGTATCGCGTCAACAATCGGGTCTTTCGGTCGAAGTTGGCTGGTCAAAGGTCGTGACGCGCAGCGGGGAGACTTCATTGCGATGAAAGTCATCCCGATCCCAACGACGCTGACGTCGCTGCAAAAAACTCGCATCATGGACCTGTGCGAACAAGTCAGCAACGTCACGCACCCTTGTTGGGTTGCACCACGCATCGCGGCGATGAACCGGACCCACCTTGCTGTTGTACGTCCCTGGGTCTTCGGCACTTTGTTGTCAGATCTGGTTAACGAGCGTCAAAACGCACCGGACGAGCGATTATCGATTTCCATCCGTCTGGCATTCACCCTTGCCGCTGCTCACCGTAGTGGTGCGACGCATGGCGCCGTTCAAATATCGAACGTCATCATCGGACATGATCGCGAAGTGCGATTGCTCGATGCCGCATCGGGCCGCGATGGCTGGCAACGTTTACTTGCCGATTGGGATCGCGAACTCTCAAAATCGTTTCCGTCTCGTGTCGCCTTCGACACGCATAAGCTGATGCAGATGATGGTTGACGAGCTAGTCCGCTCGGAGCGAACTCGATGGATCGATCCACTTTGTGCTGATTTGGAAACCTCCGATATCCAGGCCTGTGCGATTTTAGGTGAGCGTCTTCAAGCGATGCTCGACCATCCGCCACAGGAAAAGAAGCCATGGTGGAAACGTTCCAAAGGCCAACGTGATTCGCATCAGTCTTCGGGTGGACTTTGATCGGTTGCCTTCGCTTTCACTCGCAAGTCCGCCTCGACCGCGCGCAGTATGTCCAGCGGTATCAGTGAGTTCAGCGGGACCTCATGAATCACACCTGAGGGATGTCGTAAACGAACCGTCGTGTTGTCCCGGATCTCCAGCAGATCGGCAAGCAACTGATCGTTCGTCTGGTTATCTGTCCAAATCGAGGCGTTAACTGCTGGGTCAACATCTGAATCAAAAACCGATGCAGGCCTAACCACTGGTGTGTCTGGCAAGCCGTTGGGTACCGACTCGGACGCGGCTCGACTTCCGATCGCGCCCCATAACCCGTACGGGCTTTCGGAATTTGGCAAGCAGTACTTCTCACCCGACGCGACACCAGGACGTTCCAGATCGCCGGTATCGATTTCGTTGGCGATAAACAACGTCGCACCGTCAGCCAGTCCAACGTGAACTCCGCCTGGATGCAGACTGGCTGCTGATACGATCGGATCGATGGCACCAAACTGCGACGTACACGATGGCGAATTTGGCGGTAGAACCGTTTGGAATCCCGTCAACAAAGGCCACCCATCACTCCAACGCGCCCCGCGTCCGAATTTCCAAAACTGTTTTTCATCGCTCTCGGCCGCCTCTAAACAAAGTGACGGCTGATGGCTTAGTCCCGAAACGTCGCGAATGACTTCGCTTTGGCCTTCGATGCGCCGCAGACTGGCTACCGTTTCCGAATACATCACGGTGTTGGAGAGTCCGTCCGTGCAATCGGTTAACCGGATTGCTTTGCCGGTCATGAACATGCCACGGCTTGCCGCAGCACGTCGCTCGCCCAAATCGCGAAGCAACGCGTCTGACACGTCGAGTACTTCGCCTTGCATTGTCGTTGCGTCACCGAAGCTGGCCACATAGCTGGTCACGGTCAAACTTCGCTGCGCAACCTTCAATGAATGAATGACTGCCGGTTCGCCGTAGACCAAACCTGCCGAAGCCGGACAGAGATAAACTTCCGGAGCCATCGACCAGGGCAAATACGAGTTAGGACTATAGGTCGGCGTCGGCCCCATCGCCGGAAACGTCCGTCCGTCGCCTGCTTCGAACGGGTTGGTAATCATTTCCCATAGGTTGGTCTTTCCCAAAAAAGGCAAGAGACCAACCAACGGTCCTAACCGACCTTGGTTGCTTTTCGACGGATCGGTGCCCGACCACGTGCCACCGGTACCGGGCGGCAACTGTTTAAAGTTGTTGGAATAGTTGTGAAGCGCCAACGCAATCTCGCGCAGGTTTCCGACGCAGTGTCCGGAACGTGCCGCCATACGTCGGCTGAGCAAATGCTTCGGCAACAAAGCGAACAACACCAATCCACAAACCACCAGAATCAAAACGTTGGTCAGTCGATTGGAATCGTGGTTCATAGTTCGATCACGTTCACGATCGCGGAATGGTCTCTCAATCTGACTCGGTGAAGTACCATGCGCCGTCGAGGTACTTCATGGACAAGTCCGCGGGATGTCCTTGAGACAATGTCTTCAAGTGAAGGGAAACCCCATCATCATCCAGCGCTGTTTTGATCTTGCCCTGGTCGATTGATCGAATCGCATCGTCGAGGACTTGAATGAAATCACCGCGTCGTTGGGAGACCCGTTCGGCGAGATCGCGCAGTCGTTCAGCCGATGTCAACTTGGGATGATAAAACCGTTTTAGATAGTGATCAAAGTGTTTGTTCTCAAGCAACTTGAGAGCTTCAACCAATTGCGGACGAAGCCGTGATTGCGCCAACTGTTGGTCGGCCAAACGAGCTTGCTCTAACGCTCGCTTCATCGATTCGGTACGAGACGCAACGATTTGATAAGCGTCTTGGGATGTAAAGTCAGCAAGTGAGCGTTCAATTGTTTCGCCTGTCGCGAGTTTCATTACCACGTTTCCACGGTCATCGCATGAAACCAAGGATGCGATCAACGGTTCGGCAGAATCTGCCAAAGACCACTTCCGCAGTGGGTTCTCAATCGCGATCGCATCGGGTTTGGTGGCCTCGATCGGTTTCACTTCAGAAGACACCGCAGCGTTTGGCTCGGCGGCTTCCTCCACGACAGACATCAATGGATCGGGTACTGCGTCTGGTTCCGTCGGGACGGCGCGAGTGACGTTTGACTCGATCGGTGTCGGCTTCATTGACGACGGAGTCTCGCTCGTCTGAGACAACTCCGGTTCCACTGGTACGTTCGGTTTCACCGCCATGGGTGCTTCGAGTGCGATCGAATTGGGAACCGGTTTGACGGCAATGACGTCAGCGGCTTGCATCGGCGCCTGCTTTAGCGGCGCGGTCGATGGCGTTTCGATTGCCGAGTCGTCGCGCTGCGGTGCTGTGTTTCCTAGGTCAGCGTTCTCAGCGGCGGCCATTTTCGGTTCTGGCGTGCGCATCTCGCTGGGCATAGGGCTTGGCGTTTGCGTTTGCTTTTTGTCATCCGGTTCGGGGTTCACATCGATTCGGAGACCGGTGCTACGTGGGACCTCGCTAAGTTCAATGATTTCGCGTCGCGAGATCTCTTCGCGCATGTTGCGAGTTCCCAGAGCTCCCCAAACGCCATAGGGGCTTGGGCGTCCTGGTGGGGCAAGCCGTTGCCCATCGACTGAAACGCCAGCGGGACCAACACTGGGACTGGCTGATTCGCCAGCGTCAACACTCGCGGACATAAACGCCACGTGTCCGTCAACGAATGCGACATAGACACCGTCGGGGTGATAACTTGATGCGGACATGACCGCGCTCAGTTCGCCGGAGAGCGACGTTGCCGATGGTGAACCTGGTGGCAAAATCGTCTGAAAGCCACTTGAGCGGAGAAGCCCATCGCACCACACCGACTCCCGACCGCCGGACCAACATTGGTTCGCCGAGTATTGCTTGAGCGCCAGCGAAGGGTTCGCTGCCAATCCGGCAACATCCTTGGCGACTTGCGTACCGCTGATTTTCGCTTCAGAAAACAACAACGTGTTGCTGGTCCCATCGACCACGTCACGCATCCGAATCACCCGCTCCCGCGCAAAGACGCCGCGGTGCGTTGCCAGCGTGGCGGTGATTTGTTTGAAGTCCGATTTCGCGTAGCCGCATAAATCGCCCGCCAAGTGGACTGCATCACCATAGTTCATCACATAGTTGGCGGCCTGGAGCTGTTGGCTGCCGCTACGATCTGCCGGACAAACCAGCATCGCCGGCCGCATCGACCAGGGGGTGTAGATTTGCGGATCAAATCTCGGCACCGGTCCCATCGGCGGGAACGTCTCCGAATTCGATCGTGAACTGGTTGCCTGGAAAGGCTCCGTGATCAGATCCCAAGTCTTTTGCTGGTCATAAAATGGCAGCAACGTGACGAATGCACTCAGTCGCAAATCGTTTCCGGCTGCCGGACGAGCCGCACCCTGATCGGTGCCACCCGCTCCAGAGGGGAACTGGCGATAGACCTGGTGATAGGCATGGGCGGCGATGGTCAGTTCCCGCAGCTTGTCACTACATTGTTCCCGCCGCGCCGCCGAACGACGCCGCTGCAGCTGCATCGACAGTACTGACGACAACGTCAGCGCGACGACGACTAGCACAATGCAGTCGAACCCATTGAATCGGTACTTCACCAACAGCCCCCAAGAGCAAAACGGAACAGAACGAATCCTTTGTTTGATCCAAGTCGCCGCAGTCTAGCAAAGGTGGGGGAACGACGAAAATGTCGACCTGGGCGACTTCGAAGCGTTATTTTCGAAGTGGATCTCTGTTTCACGCTGTTGGCGTTTCACGCGGGGCAAAGACCGCCTAGCGTGTCATGTTGGCGATTCGTAGTGATCAGTACTCGGCGGTTTCGAATTCTGGGTTGTGATCGAAGTACCGTTTGCGTTTGATCACCGCGGCGACTTTCTCGGGGACCATCGTTTCCCAGCTCATGTCGCCCGTTTTGATCTTTTTCAAGACTTCACGGGAACGGATTTTCAAGCACTCTGGGTCGAAGTTTTCGACGTCTTGGATACAACCACGGTCATACAGGTAACCGAACAGTTGTTTCAAAGTCGGTTCGACTTGCATGTTCTGGCAAGTCATCAGCTCGCCAGTCTTTGAATCCATCATCGGATAGCAATACACCTTCAAGTCGTTCTTGAACAAACGGCCAAAGGATTCCAGAATCCCGCCATCGAGACTCTTGTAATACTGCTCGTCAAAGAGTTCCTGAACGCTGCCGGCACCCATCGTGATTGCGATGCTCTCGTTGGTCAGCGAGGACAGGTACGCGGCCAAACGGAAGTAGCGGAAGTAATCCGAAATCAAAACGGGCATCCCACATTCGGACATCACATCGGCACGTGCCAAGAAGTCGTTCAGATTGATTTCGCCTTCGGCTTTCAAATTGTTCATGGTCAACTCCATGACCTGAGCAACCTCTTTGCCAACGACGCTGGGCAGTTTTGAAAACTTGTCATGGGCACAGCGCAGCATGTCCAAGTTGACATTGCATACCGGGCGGAAGCTTCCGCGTTCGACCAAGATCGCTTTGCGGTAGAAAAATTCGGACGGTTGAAGCACCGTTCCGTCGGCGGCAAACATCGCCGCACCACTAAGCCCCAACTCGACCAATCGCAAACTCATCAAGCGATTGTCGATGTGCCGGAAAGCGATTCCGGAAAACTCGATCATGTCGATTTCGATCCGTGACGTCGACAACCCATCCAAAAGCGACGCAAGCAACAAGTCTGGCTCGTGGTGCAATGCGAAAGCACCATGAATCAGGTTTACACCGACGATACCCAGTGCTTCTTGTTGAAGTGCGGCTTCGTCATCAAGCATCCGTACGTGCAAAATGATCTGGCTGTCGTCATCTTGCGGGTGGGCTTGGAATTTGATCCCGATCCATCCGTGACAAGCATTGGTACCGTGGAAGTTGCGTGCCGAAACGGTGTCCGCAAATGTAAAGAACGTGGTCGTGTCGCCGCGCTGATCTTTTAAACGATCGATATTCAGTTTGTGTTCATAGTCCAACATCGCCTCCAATCGCTCGCGACAGACATATCGCGAAGCCCGCCCGTAGATCGCGTCGCTGACTTTCATGTCATACGCGGACATACTTTTGGCAATCGTCCCAGCCGCACCGCCGACACGAAAGAACCAACGAACGACTTCCTGACCCGCACCGATTTCAGCAAAGGTTCCGTAGCGGCGGGGGTCCAAGTTGACCTCCAATGCCTTTTGGTGAGTGTCTAAAATTTCCCGATGATTCGAATTGAGTGTGTTGCGGATCATTAAACAGACGCCTCTTCCGGTGCTGATTCCGTTGCTTGGTTGTGACTTAGAACGACAAGTCGACGGAACCCTGCGACACGTTTCCGGTCAATCAACTCGGCACCCAAGCGACTGACGTCAAAAGCTGGCGAATAAGGTAAAACGGTCATCGAAAGTGGCAGAAACCTCGTTCGAATCAGCTTCAGAAACCCTCACAATCACATCGACCGGATCGACCGTTCCGGCTGCAGACAAAATGTGACGATGTGCCGCGGCGGCTAGTAATCCCATGCTTCGAGTGATTCGGCACCCTGGCGAGTACCCAACGCTCCCCACACTCCGTAGGAGCTTTTGCTTCCAGGCTCTCTGTCACCTTCACCTCCGTAAATCACAGTGCCCTGGGTGAGGTTCCCACAATCAATCGTGTCGGTGATGAAACACACCGCACCGTCACCGAGTAACACGTGCGTTCCACCGTGATGGAAGCTCGAGGGGGGAAGCAGTCCAATGCCACCATCCTCATCAATACCGATTCCACTACTCGCTAGGCTCGTCTCGCGGTTGGGCGGCAAGATGGTATTGAAGCCGGTGTACAGTGCCGCGCCATCCGCCCACCGAAATCCACGTCGCTTGTCTGCCGGAAGGGTCACGGCGCTAGAGCGTTCTTTTGTCTTCGCCCATTGATTGGGGCGCTCACGATCAACACGATCTTCACACCAAGTCGGCTGTTCGATCAAAACGGACGAGTCGCCGGAACGCCAGGGTGAACTGCGTGCATCGTCATCACCTAAGTCTGAAATGATCTCTGCCCCAAAAGCGGTGTTGCTCAACCCATCGAGAATCTCTCGGAAGCGGAGCGATTGTCGAGGCACAAACGCACCGCGTCCCGTCGCCGCCAATCGGTCTTCATCGACGGCGTGCCATCGCGAATCCTCTGGATCCCAGCGGAACGCCCCATGATCCATGTGCTCCAATGCGTCACCTAGACAAACCGCGTAGTTGCATCGCGCGAACGCTAAACCGCCATTGCCAGGATCGGACGGGCAACGAAGTGAGGAGATTTCAGTCTTCCAAGGATCAAAGTCATCCGCCCACGGCGGTGGCCCCATCGGCGCTAAGTCGTCTCCTTCAACCACTTCATTCCACAAATCCTGCTGCTCAAAAAACGGCAGCAACCCCACCACGTAACTCAGCCGAAACCCGTTGTGATCTCGATCCGACATCGATTGGCGATCGAACGCGTGTGTTCCACCCATTTGCATTGGAAGTTGTTTGTACGCACTGTGGTAATTGTGAATCGCCAAACCAAGCTGTTTGAAATTGTTCGAACAGCTCATCCGCCTCGCCGCTTCCCGAGCGGTCCGAACATTTGGCAATAGCAATCCCACCAACACCCCAATCACCAAAATGACAACCAACAGTTCGATCAGCGTGATCGCTTTTGCGAGCCGACGATTGGCTCCGATCAGACTGGCATTCTGCGCTGGTTCCACTTGTGTATTGGCCTGATCGATGCGTGATCGGACACTCCGTCGTCGTAAAACCAGTTCATAAACGAACAACGGAACCAACCAACTGAGCCATGCGTTTGCTTGGTAAGTCAATTCCGACTCAAAGTCCGTCACGATTGCCACTCCCGCAATCATCCGTAACAACAGCGGCGACCAAAGCAGCAGGTAGCAACGCACCGCCCATTGTCGATGGAGACGCATCCGTTTTTGTTTCGCATGGAAAGCAGCCATCGCCACCGTGATCCCTGTCAAAACGGTTTGGACGATGAATCCGAATTCTGCGAGTCGCCCGCCATACGCTTGCTGACTCATCATCAGCCCGGACGGCACAACGCCCAGTAGCACGACCCAAGTCAACAGTTTGCCCATCCGGCGATGCAGCGAACGCCGGGTCGGGTGGAACATCAAGTAGGTTCCCAAAATCAATGAAGTCGGTCCGACGGCAAGGTGCAAATAAAACGCGGCTCGATACCAACCCTCAAACGAATACCGCCGACCGGCTAGAAAGGGCGAAAGGTCAAAGTCCGGCGGGAAGTACCAGCGGTACTGCCACAGCATCGCGATAAAGAATTTGCACGACACGATCACAACGGACCATTTCAGCAGCCGCACAATGTTTCTGTTTGGTGCGTTTCTGTTTGGTGCCATGCCGCGTGATCCCGTTCGCGTTCAAAAAGACGGTCGCAGAGCACCGATTCTACGCGATGAATAACAGAATCGTTCAAATCAAACCATGCGTTTGATGTCGGCTGTCATCGTCGGATAAGCCAACGGGCTGGCTTTGATTGCTTTGGCGTCGATCCCATGCTTGATGGCGAACGCAAACAAATTGACTTGCTCCTCCGCTCCAACACCCAGCAAGTGAGCTCCCAAGATTCTCGCAGATGACTTCTCCAAGACGACTTTGTAGGCCGCACAGGGCATCCCCGTTTTACGTACGCTGCCCCACGTCGATGTGTCACGCGTTTTCACATCGACATCGTAACCAGCCTCTTTGGCTTCGGATTCCAACATCCCAACGCGAGCGATCGGCGGGCAAGTGAACGCGACCGAAGCGACGCCACGATAGTCCGGACGCTTTGTCGGCTGATCCACAAAGAGGTTCTTGCCGACAACATAAGCGTCTTCGTTGGCGATCGGTGTGAGCATCAAGCCACCGTTGTCCGCACAGTCACCGGCGGCGAACACACCTGGATGACTGGTCGATCGCAAGTACTCGTCGACTCGGATTCCGGATTCGGTGTAATCGATGTTGGCAGCTTCCAAATTCAAGTCGTCTAGGTTTGGAACGCGGCCCGCGCCGTGAACCACACTGTCAACATGGAACCGCTGCTGATCATCGCTGGTGACGACCAGTGAACCGTCGGCTGACTGCTCAATCGATTCGATCTGGCGGCCCATGACCAAACGCATGCCTTTCCGCGAGGACCAGTCTTTCAGTTGCTCGACTAAATCCGGATCGAATCCCTTCATTAGCTGTTCGCCTTTTTCAAGCACGGTGACTTCTGAACCAAGGCTGCACGCGACGTGGCCGAACTCCATCGAAATGTACCCGCCGCCGAGAAACAAGATTCGCTTTGGCAATCGTTCTTGGGCAAGAAACTGGCCGCTGGTCATCACAAATTCGCTTCCCGGAAACGACAGCGTTCGCGGACGTGCACCAGTCGCGATCAAAAAACGTGGTGAATCAAGTGTTGCGTTGTCTCGGCCCGAGTGAATCCGCAATTGTCGCGGCGAGATAAAACGGGACTGTCCCTGAAAAGTTTGGATGCCTTTGTCGTTGAGATTCTCTTCGGTGTTGTTTGCCACCGGTTCGGTGAACTCTTGCTGAAATGCATGCAGCTTTTGCCAATCGAGTTCTGCCGACGCGTTTGCGAACAGTTTGTCTGCCGTCAAATGCACACGGTCAGAAAGCATCGCCGCATTGGTGAGCACCTTTTTTGGGTTGCAACCACGTAACGCGCACGTACCGCCAAAATCGCGGCTCTCTACCAAAGCGACTTGGTGTCCTGATTCCGCCGCGTCGACGGCAACTGATTTTGCTGCCGGACCGCTGCCGAGCACAACGAGGTCAACGCGGTAAGACTTGCCTGACTCGGCAGAGGCTGTTTGGATGGCTGGTTTCAACATGCCGCTTGGTCCTTACTCTCATGTCGCTTCGTCCTCCCGATGCGTATCCATCGGAAGCCCGAGACGAGATGGCAAGTCCCATGCCAGCGTAAAAGCCAAACCGTATGAGCGAATAAGTTAGTCGGTGGGCGACCGATTCGGATTCAGGCCGACAGTTTTTCAGTCACCCGCTTCATGCTCTTTGATGAATTTCAACAGGAGAGGATGAGCCGGTTCGGCCATTTGTCCGTGATCGTATCCCTTCAGTTCGACCAGTTTGGTCTCGGGGTGCTCGACGACTTGCATCATCCGCCAAAGGTAAGCGGTTTCTTCGTAGCGTCCGAGCATTTCGAGTTCGCGATCACCGGTGATCAACAACAATGGCGGGCAGTCCTTGCGGACATGAAATAGCGGAGCCATCGAATCGACGATCGGTTGCTTGCCATCGATGCCACGTTCGGCGCGAACAGTGAAGTGCGTGATCGTGTGCCCGCTGTAGGGGATCAATCCGGCAATGTCATCGGCATCGACCCCATGCTCGGCAAGGTAGCTTTTGTCGAGTCCGATCATGCTGGTCAGATAACCGCCAGCGGAATGACCACTAACGTAAATCCGTTTGGGGTCACCGCCGAAACGTTCGATGTTGTGAAAGACCCAAGCGACCGCTGCGGCAGCGTCTTGAACGTAGGCCGGTGATTTGACCTTGGGGCTCAAGCGATAGTTCACTCCGACGACCGCGATGCCTTGTTCCTGGAGTGCTTTTGGGATCGATTTTTGGCCACCGGTCAGCCCGCCACCATGGAACCAGACCACGGTCGAAAACCCAGGACGATTGGCCGGGGCGTAGACATCCAATCGGCAACGCTCTCGGGCGTAGTCGGACAGCGATCCGTCTTCCGTTCGGTACGGGAGATCAGAATGTGTTTTGTAATCGATCCCTGAATCGTCCGATTGTCCAAACGCTGAAGGACAGGTCACGGCGGGCAAAACGATCCATGGCAACACGGCCAACAGCAAGGTCCGAAGCGTGGTCATCGAAATCAAATCGTCTCAAAGGAAATGTCATGGGCTGATTCGCGCAACAGTGTACCAAGATGCGAATCCGACGATGCCAATCCAATCGACATTAAAGGCGTTGGTGGACTCCGTTCACCACTCGTTTGGTTGCGTGACGCAATCCGGTTCGTCGGGGGGCTTTTAGGATTTCAAGAAATGGCTTGCGAATGTGTCGCGACGGCCTGCATGTGAGAATGTTCGGGGGTAAAACAGTGGCCCCTCCTGAACTTGTATCGCCTTCCGAGCCCCCACGTATGAAAAAGTACATTGCCGAATTCGTTGGAACATTTGTCCTGATCTTCGTCGGGACGGGATCGGTAATCGTCAACTCGGTAACGGATGGCGAGGTGTCTTTGGTAGGGATCGCGATGGCCTGGGGCTTAGTCGTTTCGGCGATGATTTATGCGATCGGTGACTTGTCGGGAGCACACATCAACCCGGCAGTGACGATCGCATTCTGGGTCGCCAAACGGTTTGAAGGACGCAAAGTCGTTCCCTATCTCTTGGCCCAGTGCGCGGGAGCGTTCGCCGCCAGTGCGCTGCTGCGGTTCATGTACCCCGATCAACCCAGCCTGGGCGCGACCTTGCCTGCGGGGACGGAGATGCAGTCTTTCGTGATGGAGGTCATGTTGACGCTGATTTTGATGTTCGTGGTCCTCAATGTGACCGTTGGAGCGAAAGAGAAGGGCATCACCGCAGGACTCGCGATCGGTGGTGTGATCGCGTTCGAAGTGCTTTGCGGCGGGCCGATCAGTGGTGCATCGATGAACCCCGCACGATCACTGGCACCCGCTGTGGTCGGCGGCCAACTCCAGTCGTTATGGCTGTACATGATCGCGCCAGTTATCGGTGCGGTTGCCGCCGTTCCGATCAGCCATTTCTTGCATTCGGAACGAGAGACGCCCGAAGCTTAGCGTTGAAACGCTTCCCAGAATCGACGCCACAGAAGGCGTCGTGAATCAAAGAAACCTGCCAGACGGATGCGTCAGCTAGGTGGGGTGAACTTTGGTGCCGAAGGTTCCGATGGCTCGTCGTCCTCTTCGTCAATCGATGACGAAGTGTTCGAGTCCATTTTGAAGGCCTTCGTCGCTTCGTATTCTGCGGCACGGAACTCGCGCTGAACTTCGTTTAACTTGTCACGAAATTCGCGATAGATACCGCCCGCTCGACGCGCGACATCGGGCAAATTGCTGCCGAACAAGACAACAGCAATGACACCGATCACCATCATTTCAAAGGGGCTAAGCCCGAACATGATTACTTATCCGAGTCTTTGTCGGATGCGTTCTCATCGTCCGCCGTTTCGCTCATGCCGCGTTTGAACTCGTTCGCACTGCGTCCGAGGTTTCGCATCAGCGACGGCAGTTTGGCACCACCGAACAACAGCAGCACCACGAACAAAAAGATCAACATTTCGGTCGCACCTGGCATCGCGAACGCCAGAGGTGAAAGCCCGAGTAGACCGCTAGACAGAGTTACAGACATCATTTCGCTCCAAAAGAGGCTTGAGAATTGGAAACCCTCACGCACAGATGCGGCGAAAGCGGGTCGGTCGGTTGGGCAAAAGCCTCAACCACCTCCAGGACCGTCATGTCGGGGGCGGGACGAGCCCAACGATTCGCTGGCTCGTAGCTCAGTATTGTAAGCCACCCGCGACAGACGTCAAACACCAATGAAGGGCCCTGAAGAGGGGAAACCGCAGGAATTCGACTTGAAACGATTGTTCCGGCCTCTTCCCGATCCCCCCACGTCCAGGGAGTTACGCGTAGGAAAGACGTGGAAAACCTACTGATCGCCAGAGCTACCACTGGATTCTGTCGCTTGCCCCGCCGCATTGCGAGTCTCAATCCTCTTCTTCGCCTTCGCGATCACCTCACGAAGCTCAGTATAGAGGGCAAAGTTTTGGGGACTGTTCTCCATCGTCTGAAGTTGAGACAGCAGGCTCGAAGACGTACTTTGTGCTGCACACAACTCGATCAGCTCCTTGACGATCGCCATGTCTAATTGGTTGGTTCGAAGGATCCAGGAATTCTGTAACTGGTTCTCCGCCGCTTTCGCAGCAGCCTCGGTGTCAATCTCAATTGCCAACTGAGTCGCTCGCTTGGCAAACTTCTGAAAGGGTGACGCGGCAGGAGACATGGCTTGAATGATCAACGCCTTTTTTGCGGCCGCGGTGAGCCTATCTGGTGCGGCCTTTGCAATTTCCAATCCCATCAAAATGATCGGTCGCGGGACAATGCGTTTGTAGAGATCGACCTCACCGAACTGCGTGTGAGTGAGATCCGATTCGATGTAGTCAATCATTTCTTTGGACCATGTCGAATCGACAACGATCGGTTCATCAAGAAGAAGGGTCAACGTTGCTGCGGTCGGAATCAGCAAAAATTGGGATGCGTTAATCGTTGAATTCGCGGGGTCCTCCAGTTGATCCACGATACGATTTCGGATCCTTCGCAAGCTTGTTTTCCGTTCATCATCAATGTCATCTGTGTTTGCGCTGTTGTCCTGGAAGTGGTTACTTAGCGTCCAGGAAACGGCAATGCAGCTGTTCTCATTTCCATTTTTCAGTTCATCAAGCGCAATCTCATAGCCTGGGTCGGGAAAGAATTTCACGAATCGCGATGGGAATTCATTCATGAACTTGCCGGAAGGATCAAATCCACCAGCGGTCAGTCCGCCATACATACGGCTGAGTTTTGCGATCGCTTTTCCAGCCTCCAATCGCTTGGACGCATCCTGATTTCGTGACAACCGTTCGACGGCTTCCATGGCCGTGATCAACGAATCGACGTCCAGTTCCGTCTTCAAAACATCCATCCAAGAATGGATTGTCTTGCCGCGATAAGTTGGCTGAGATCCCGGACCAGCCATCATGCTACTATCCATGCCCATCCCAGCGGCCATGCCCATTCCGACATCCATACCAAAGTCATCCATGCCCATTTCCATTCCCATCAGACCTGTTCGCCCCGGCTGAGGGCTGCCGACCAATTCAGCTTCGAGCTTGGATCGTTCATTGACCGGAATCGCTTCAACGGCCTTTTTCAGATCCGACTCAACGTCGCTACCAATGGACTGTTGGCGGGTGAGATAGATCGCACATTCACGAGCCAGCCGAGCAGCTGTGGGCTGTTGCGCAGGCTCCATCCCGTCCCATGCGTTTGACGATGAGAGACCGATCAACCCACGCATTAGTCGAAGCGTCAGAAACTTGTCTTGGCGGATTGCAATTCCGCTTCCCATTCCGCTCATTCCCCCATAGCCGCCCATCATATCGCCACCCCCTCGTAAATCGCCCTGTTGTTCGAGGTAGCGGTGCAATGACAAGACAATCGCGCCACGACTGTTGGAATTGCCTTGCAACAGTTCTTTCGCCGCGTGCCCATTCCAACGGTCGAAACTCGGTTCGGCAAACACTTGATCGAAGTACCACATGAAATACGCACTGTCTTCGTCAGGGCTGCGTTCGGTGGTGACGACCGGTGGCGTTTGGCGGCGTATCCCGCCGAGATCACGCGAGCACTGCACGATCGCTTCGATCACTTGATCAAGCGACGTCTCCGATTCCGAAACTTGCTCGACACCTTTGATCGCCGTTGTCATTGCTTGACCGAGAGATTCCCAATCTTCGGTCGGACGAATTTTTGCGACCCACTGACCCAACGTTTTCCCATCAACCAACGCCTCCGCCGGCGCCGCCCTGCCACCACCGAGAGAACTGCTGCCATAACCGCCGCTGTCATAGGCACTGCCGTAACCGCTGCCAAAGTCGCCGTCAGACCCCATGGCACTGGATGTGATTTCTTCGGTGACGGCTGGGGTGTTCGGCGACAAATCGACGGCGACCTGATTGTCGTCGAGCAATCCATCGCTTTCGATCGCGACGTTCTGCACGGTGTTCCGTCCGATCGTGACCACGTCATCGCTCAGCTTCACCGCTTTTCCGCCGCCTTCGACCTCAAGCCGGTAGCTGCCTTTGTGAAGTGAAACCTTGTTGTCACCGGATTCGATTTTTAGCGTGTCGACAACCGTTTCGCCTTGCTTGATTTCGACGGTCAAGCCGTCCAAATCGGAATGCAACACCAGCATGCCGCGGTCCGTCTGGATCTTTAGTACAAATCCGGCGACCAACAAAAACCCAGCCATCGCTGCGCCGATCCACCAGTGTCTGCGTGGCGGCTCGTCACCGCGCTTCGCCAGCGACAGACTTGGGATCAGGCCGCTGTGTTGACGTTCGCCAGCGTCGTCTTTGCGCGATGCTTCACGAATCAAGCGACGGAGTTGGTGTCCTTGACTGGGAGCTCGCAGCCGTTCGGCGATTTGGGCAGCGTCGGCTGGCCGGTTCTTCGGATCGCGGGACAGAATCTCGGCAACCAGTTTGACCACGTCGCGGTCGACATCTTCCCGCACCGTATCCAATGCCGGCGCATCTTGATTGGTGATTTCCAGGACCTGTGCGGCAAGCCCTTTGCCGCTGCGATGCGGCGGCCGACCGGCGATCAATCGAAACAACGTCGCACCAAGTGAATACAAATCTGACCGGGGATTCACATCACGACTGTCGGTCAACTGCTCGGGCGCCATATAGGGCATCGTTCCCATCACATGACCAACCGTTGTCAGACGTTCGTCGCTGACCAAGGGATCATCGCCATCAAGCACCAATCCCAAGTCCAACACTTTGACGCAGCCATCGCGGGTGAGCATCAAATTAGACGGCTTGATGTCGCGATGGACCAAGCCACAATCGTGGATGTGTGAGATCGCGATGGCGGCTTGACGGACGATTTCACAGGCATCGGCAACCGACAACTGCCCCATACGCGTCGCGACCTGACCGACGTCCAACCCGTCAAGGTATTCCATCACCAAGTAATGCCAACCCGAATCATGACCGGCATCGGTAGCGCGCACGATGCCCGGGTGTTCGAGTGACGCGACGGCCGTCATTTCACGATTAAAGCGGTCCAACCAATCCTGCTGTGCGACGCGATCCGGTGGTAGCAGTTTGATCGCGCATTGCCGGCGAAGACGTTGATGTTCGGCTTTGAAAACCGCTCCCATGCCACCGCTGCCAACCAATTCCAATAATCGGTACGTCCCCAAGTTCTCGATCGGCGGCTGACTTGTCATTCGCCCCTGATGCTGGCGAGCGATTCGGCCCAACGCGACTTGGCAGGCCGTCTCGTTGCGAAGTGATTCCAGCTCGGCCTCGGCAGACGCTACTGAATCAGCGGCTTGAGAATTGTTGGACAGCGAATTGTTACACAGCGACACCGATCCCAATTCGAAGTTGTCGAGCCCCAAGTCCTCAAGGGCATCTCTGCATTGTTGGCAATCATCCAAGTGGAGAATCGCGGAATCGAATTCTTCCTTGGATGCGTTCCCGATCATCACCCGCCGCAAACGATCGGGATCCAAACACATACCGTTCAATTTGACCATCTCAAGTCCTGGGGTTGGGGTCGACGATCAACGCTGATTTCGGGCGTCGATTACCAAGACAACGGACCGATTGGACACCGATTGCTATTCCAAATCGCGAAGCTCGTCTTTGAGTCGCTGCAGGACCCGGGCACGCGATTTATAGATCGCCCATTTCGAAACGCCCAACTGTTCGGCCACGTCGTTGACCTCGCGGCCGATCACGGTGGTTTCCCAAAACATCATCCAAGTCCGCGCATCGAATTTGGTACGAAGCAATTCCAATGTTCGCGAACGAGCCGCTTTTGCATCCGACATGGCATCGGTAGGTGGTTCCGATGATTCGTCCGCAAACGACTCGCAGGCTGGCAATTCACGCAGCGCTAAATTTGCTGCGGTTCCGCCGGCGGCGACTTCGTGCTGCAACTGGCGACGATGATCACGAATTTTGTTGCGGGCGATTGTCCAAAGCCAACCGCGAAATGTCGCCCCGTCGCGTTGGTGATCAAATCGTTGCAGTGCACTGGCGACCGCACTAAACGTCTCTTGCATCACGTCAGCAGCGTCCGCGGCCTGACACCCACAACGACGCGCCCAACCATAGACGATCGGGCCATAAACCTGGGCGAGGTGCTGCCAACTTTCGGCATCGCCATCTTTCACGCGGACCAACATTGAACGGCTGGTCGATGGCTCTTCGAGAAAAGAGGATTGCGACATGCCCGCAATTATAACGATGAAGCCTCAGAGACGACAAATTCTCCGCAGCAGTTGAGACTTACCGCGATGACAGGACTCGCTCTCGGCACCGACACAGCCGTCCAGGTAGCGTGCCAATACGACGACTGGCCGGGCCGAAAGTTCGAGTAAGACTGAGATCTATCGTAACCGAATTGAGTCCGTTACGCGGAAAGACACCGCAAATTTTCAAAATCGATTGCATCGACGTACAATTTCCGACTCGTGCTTCAGCCCCGAGGAACAGAGATGGTGAACTTGATCAGCCACTGCCGACTACGCCGAGGATCGCACCACCCGAGGCCAGCCCGCAACACGTTCGTGCTGTCCGTGCTTTGCAAGACAATCGTGGTGGGCGCCCTGTCGGTTTGGCTACAGAGCGACGGATCGTTTGTGAACGCGAGCGAACAAACGGAATCCGACGCGGCGACTTACCAAGTCTCCACGCCGCCAAAGGATTTGAACCTGCCGCCCTTTTACGAAAAGTACGTCAACGCGAACGGCTATCCGATCGTTGCCTCGGCCGCAGTCAATGATTACGCGTTGAAAGAGGCGGGCTATTTGATCGACATGATGTTGGCCAAGCGTCCCGACGTTCGGCAAGCGATGATCGAAAGCGGTTCCAGAATGATCGTGATGTCCCATTCGGAGCTGACGACCGACATTCCAGAACACGCGCATCTGTCCCCGAAAGACTACTGGGATGCAAGAGCTCGCGGGCTGGGCGGATCACGTCGCGACCCGGTTTGTACATGTGGCGAAGAAAACTTACTCGCATTCAAAGGCGACCCCTACGCGACCGAGAACATCTTGATTCACGAATTCGCTCACAACATTCATTATCGCGGGATGGTCAATCTGGATCCGACCTTTGACGACCGATTGCGGGCGACATACGACCGTGCGATGGCAAGCGGCTTGTGGAAAGGCAAGTACGCGTCGGTTAATCATGCCGAGTACTTTGCCGAAGGCGTGCAGTCGTGGTTCGACAACAACCGCCCGCCAGATCACGACCACAATCACGTCGACACACGAAAGGAACTTCGTGAATACGATCCGGGCTTAGCAGCAGTCTGTGAAGAAGTGTTCGGCGAAACCGAACTGGTTTATACAAAGCCGACCGAACGTTTGACGGGTCATTTATCAGGCTACGATCCGTCTTCGTCACCCCGCTTTCGTTGGCCGGAACGGCTGACGCAGTCCAAGCGAAAAATCATGGACGACATCAAAAAACAGGGTGACAATCGCCAGCAAGGTTACAAAAACTAGCCTGCCTGGTTAGACGCGTTGGAATTCGAGTCCGCCGTTGTTAGCACCATCTAAAGTGAACTTGAATCCGTTGCCTTGCACAACAAAGGTACCGGCCATCTTTTGAAGGTCCGTTGATCGCACCAAAGTCAGCTGCCCGCCTTCCAAGCGATATTGTCCGCTAAACGATTTCGGCGTGCCGTTGTTGTCTACGGTCCACGAAAACGTTCCGTCAGCGGCAAGTTGCAAGTCGACAGCCAAGTTGCTTGGCAAAGTCGCCCGGAACGTCCCGACATGACCGGCAACCGGGGCGGCTGGTTGTGGAGCCGACGTGGCGGGTGCGGGAGTCGAAGCCGACACACCGGCAAGTGCCGCGAGTGCTGCCAAGGCAGACGCTTCGGCGTCTTGCGTGGCAACTGGCTGACTGGGCGACTGGGCCGCCGTTTGGCTGGCGGGCATTTGGCTGGCTTGCGGTGCGGCCGGTCGTGGTGGATTGCTCGCCGCGGGCACCGGGTTAACAGCCTGCGCGGGGCGCTGCGACTGTGCCGACTGAGGCAACGGTTGTGGCTGCGAAGGTTGCTGCGAAACAGCCGGGTTGTAGCGAATGGGTGGCGTTGGGACGCTGTAGTTGGTGGAGTAATTGGCGGGACGGCTGTAGCCATATCCGCCCGAATAGTGCCCGGTGTAGCGGCTGATGACGCGGGGGCGGGATCCGCCACACGCCATCGCCGGGACGGCACTGCCGAGGCTGGTTGCGGTGATGGCTGCTGCGACGGCGATATTTTTGACGACACGTTTCATGATTCGACCTGGCGTGTTTGAGTAACTGACTCGGTAACAACCAGCCAAGCGGAACCGGGATTGCGATGTTACAGGCAAATCACCAATTCAGGTTTTCCGAGACCAATTCGCCTTGGTCACGGGTTCCCAGGGTGCCCCACAGGCCAAAAACGCTGGGGTTTCCCGGGGCCAAATCACCTTGGCCGCCCAACGTCACCGTCCCTTGGCCGCCATTGGTGTAGGTGCCGTTATCGATCGAATCGGTGAGAAAGGAAATGGCTCCATCGGCTAATGCAACGTGACAACCGCCTTGGTGTCGACTGCTTGCGGTGAGCGTACCGATCGTCGACGCGGCCCCACCAAAACAGAGCTCGCGGTTGGGTGGCAAGATCGTGTTGAACCCGGTCATCAATGGCATCGCATCAGCCCAACGTTGGCCTCGGCCAATTCCAGCCCCTGCGGGGATAACTCCCCAAAATTGCGGACGCATCGAATCGGTCTGTTGCCGGCAAAAATCGACATCATCCAGAACGCCGCCTTTGAAACCGTTGTTGACCGATGGGGTGGTCGCGATGTTCTTGTCGCCTAAGTCCGTACAAATCTCACCCATCAAGATCGTGTTCGACAGACCATCGGTCACATCGTCGAACGATGTGATCATTCGCGGGACGAATACGCCGCGCCCCGTCGCCTCCATCTGTGCCTTTCCGCTGGGACTCCATTGACCGTTTTGGTAACGCCACAATCCTTCGTCGAGACCCTCGATCGCATCACCAAGGCAAGCGGCGTAGTTCGTCTGACCCGCGCCGGTACCAGACCCTGGATCGGAAGGGCACCGCAGCCAAGGAATCTCAATCGACCAAGGGTCATAGATCTCGACCGACGGTGCCGGCCCCATGCTCGGATAGGTGTGGGTCCTTTCTTGCTCAATCATTCCCATGCCGTAGTCCATCCCCATCTCGTAGTCCAAGAAACCGTCTTCGGACTCGCCGAACTCGTCCGCGAAATCATCCGCGTTGTCGTCTGAGGTCGTCTGCGACCGGTCCATCGGTGGCTTGAACCCGAGCAATGGTTTCGAAAGCTGTTCCCATACGGCAGACTCGCCAATAAAAGGCGTGACTGACACGAACATGCTCAACCGAAACTGATTCGTCGTATTCGCACTGTTCCGATTGTCAAATGTTCCTGTCGCATGAGGTGGCAAGATGTCAAACGCGGCATGGTATTGCGAAACGCCGAGTGCGATCTGCCGAAAGTTATTGGAACAACTCATCCGCCGTGCCGCTTCGCGGGCCGCTTGGATTGCGGGCAACAGCAACCCGACCAGGATTCCGATCACGGCGATAACAACCAACAACTCCAACAGTGTAAAACCGCTATGATGTGGACCGCGTTTCATGGCTGCCTTGGAAAGAAAACAATTGGTTCGTTGTTGACGACTTTTTTAAACAATTCCACCGTGCCAGTGAATCAACGCTGCGCAGTCTGAGATGCGCCGCCAAGTTCTCTTTATCTAGCGAAATCTAAACTTTTCAATTCACTGTCGATCAAACGTGCACAGCATAGCAGGTTGCCCGTTGCCTCTGTTCGACATCGTCCCTGTTCGACATCAACATTACCTCCTTCGATTCAGCCCATGCATCTGTCACTGACGCCCGGCAAACGCACAACGAACGACACATCGTTTGCGATCGAAATGGTAAAGGATTGTTTGTCGTCGGCTTTGGACTGCGGTGCCAGTGATATCCATCTGCAGCCTCGGCGCGACCAATGGGAAGTTTCTTATCGGATTGATGGTGTGTTGCATCTGGTGCGATCGTTTCCACGATGTGACGAGACCGATCCTGTGGCGCGTTTAATGGCAATCGCGGGCTTGCCGACTTATCGCAATGGTGCCCCACAAGAAGGCTCGCTTCGCTGGCAACACCACGATGGCTCCGAGCGTGAATTGCGTTTGGGTGTCTTCCCAACCGTTTACGGTGACCGTGCGGCAATCCGAATCATGGAAGACCGCTCTTCACTAAGACAACTGGATCAATTGGGTTTTGATGCGTCGACCTTTGCCGAACTCCAGTCGGTCTGTCAATCGCGCGAAGGCTGGCTGTTAGTCGCCGGCCCTGCCGGTAGCGGAAAAACGACCACGCTGTATGCATGTCTTGCGCACATCGCGACAGCAGGTGTTAACCGCAGCGTTTTAACCATCGAAGACCCGATCGAATCGGTGATCGATTCGATCAGTCAAAGTCAAATCCAACAGGAACGCGGCATGACACTGGCATCGTCGATGCGAGCCGCAGTTCGGCAAGACGCTGAAGTCTTGCTGGTCAGTGAAATTCGCGACGAAGAAACCGCCGAAGCCGTTCTGTCGGCATCAATGACCGGGCATCTTTGTTTTTCATCGATCCACGCCGGATCGGTCGGCGCGACGTTGCGGCGGCTGGTGCAAATGAAATTGCCGATCTATGCGATCCAAAGTGGATTGCGTGGAGTCCTCTGCCAACGGCTGCTCCGTAAAACCTGTGTTGATTGCGGCGGCAAAGCATGCGAAGCCTGTCACGAAACCGGATATCAAGGTCGCGTCCCAATCGCGCAGCAAGTGTTGCTTTCCGGCAACTCGGTTGGGGAGAAGGTCTTTGCCGCATTGGAAAGCAGACGTTCCGCAAACGAGATCGACCGTCTTTTGTCCGAATCCGGCATCCCAACATTGCACGAACAAGCGACGCGTTTAGTCGCAGCCGGAATGACGGACGAAGCCGAAGTCTTTCGTGGTTTGGGACAGCCAAATGAACGCTGATCCCGGCACACTTGATGATGAATCGTTCGCGATGCTGTTGGACGAAGTCTGTGCGATGGCATCCAGTGGACGTTCTCTGCCACTGGGCCTACGCGATTTGGAAGACAAATCGCTCGCCCGTTTAGGACGCGCCGCTCGCAAGGTACGAACCGATCTCGAGAAGGGAAGTTCCCTATCGAATTCGATCTCCGCCTTTTCGAAGACCTATCAAATACCGGTGCGGATCGCGATCGAGACGATGTCGCGAACGGGATCGATCGAACCGGTTCGCGAAACCGTCCGCACCATTCGTGCGGCCAACGAAGATCGCCGGCAACTTCGACTTGGTGCGATTAATCCGACGATCAACGCGATTGCGGCGGTGGCAATCGCTTTTGTCGTGACGCCGTTCACGATCCTTTCGCTCGCCGAATCGGAACTGATTAAGAGTCCGTTTGCACCCACCGAACGTCAACTGTTCAACACTTTTTCCACTAACTTTTTGACGACCGCCGCCGTCACGGCTGTGATCCTTGTCGCCCTCATCGTGTTGCTGTTTGGCTTATTCAGATGGCTCAATCGAAGCCGGGTCTCCTCTCGTCAGTTGGCCTCCTTTGCGCGTTGGCTGGCGATTCAAGTGAGCCCCGGAATCATGTCCCACCGTCATACTCAAGATACTCTTTCGACCGGTTCCGTCGACTTGGCAAAAGCGATCGACGCGGCTTCCTCGGTGAACGGCGAAGCCTTTGCAAGGCAGTGGTCAAGCGTCTCTGCCGCGATTCGATCGGGTGCGAATGGAGAACCGGCCTTGGCGTTTCCCGACAGTGCGCCCGATCCGATTCGGCAATGTGTTGCTGATTTGGCAAGCGGACAACGAAGCGGTCCAGCGGTCGCGTTCGATTTGAAACGTCTCGGAGATCTCTACCAACAACAGGCTCGGCGTTACCGGAATTGGTGGGTCAACGGCATTCTGCGAGTCACATCGATTGGCGTCATGCTTTGGATCACCTTTTTCTTATTAAAGCATTCGATCGGTCCGTTGTTGGAACTGCTCGATGAGGTCATGCAATGAATCCTACAATTGGCCATGACGTCGGTGGAGTCGCCTTCGAAGCCCAACTCGAAACTTGGCAAACCGTTCGCGCTGACATCAAACATCAAATCGCCAAGATCACCACATTGGCGGTTGTGTACCTGTTAGCTTCGCTTGCGATCGGTGGCTTACTATTGAGCAAGATGCTGGAGTTGTCTGACGGTTTCTTGTTTGTCGTGGGATGGAGACAATACACTCCGGTCGAAATGGGTTGGCTACATTCGGTGTTGTTGGGATACCTCGCCGCCGGCTTGGGCGTTGCGTTGTTGTTCGTGCTTGTCCAAGCAATTGTCTGGAATTGGTTGCCCTCCGGATTATTCGACCTCGTGGCGATGATACCGTGGGTCGGATCCACCGTTCGGGCAATCGCGTTGGGCGAATTTTTCCAATCGATTTACAAGTCTGTTTCGTTGGATCAGACGTACGCGCGTGCATTTGAATCAGCCGCAGAGCAAATCCGAAATTCAAGCCTTCGTCGCTGGGCAAGGATTGCCGCTGGGCGAATCGAATCAGGCCAGTCTCTTGAATCGCTGATCTCGACGATCCCGATCCACGATCAACCCGTTTGCGTCCTGGGGGTACTCATCAGCCAACACCCCAATCAAGTCCAGACATTGCAGCTTTGGCATCACGCGACTGAGGAATGTCATCGGTTGGCCGAGTCTCGACTGTACCGAACAAGACTATTCATTCACGTCACCTGCTTGTTGACGTCCGTGTTTATCGCGGGATTGGCGTTATTCTTCACGGTCGGCTACGCCATTGTCATGATTAGGGGGTTGTCGTACTGATGGGGGAACAGAATTTCGCCGCGCTCGGTTTGGCACTTCTCTTCGCTTTGGTTGCTGCCACGCTACGGACGCTCAAACGCAATCTGATTCAACGATCGGTTGAATCAACACGTTTGCGTGGATATCGATTCGTCGGTTTCCTCGAATTCTGGCTCTGGTTGGGCGCGATTGCTGGAACGCTTCTGTTTGCGATACACCCAATTGCGATTTTGATTGTGTTGATGTTGGTCAGTTCCGTGATCGCTTGTTTCTTGCTGCGATATCACGAAGAACGCCGCTCGTTGAATCGCTGGTTGCGTTTTTCGATCCAGATCAACGTTCCGGCGGATGAACTGTTCGACCAATTTGCCAACGGTTGTCGAAGTGGGTTGGCGTTCCGATGTAAACGATGCGCAAAACTGTTGACGCAGGGACACAGTATCACACGGGCCGTCTACCGCAGCAAACTGCCACTCGACTCGGATGCCGTCGCGGCATTTAATCTTCATCACAGCGAACGCATGCTTTCTGGATTGAACGCCACAAGTGTTTCCAATGACTCCCTCGACGAACGCTTGGCGAGCGACATAGAACGCGAATCGCACCAATCAGGAATTCGCGTTCAACAACAATTCATCTACTTGTTCGCGACGTTGGTGATTGCCGTCTTTGTCGGAATCTTTGTTCGCCAATTAATTCTTCCCATATTGGAGCAGACAGCGGAAGAATTCTCGATGGAGTTGCCTGTTTCCAAATTCACACTCGACATTCAACAGTTGCTTGGAAACATCGCGTGCGTGGCTGTGGTCATGCTTTTAATCACATTAACTGTTTCCCGATGGTTGCCGCGATTCTTGTTGCTAGGAGTTCCCTGGTTCGGCAAACGGATCATTGATCAGCGCCGGGCTGTGCTCCTGAAATCGATGGGGCTGGGGATGGATGCGGGTCTCAGTGAAACGGAATTACTCGAATCCTCTTTGAGAACAGCACGCAGTCTTTCAATCCGGTCTTCCAGCCGACTTGCAAAACATCAGATCGCCTGTGGAGTCCCACTTGCCAATGCGCTGCGACAAGCAAAATTGGTTTCAAAATCTGAGGAACGGTGGCTGCAGAGCGCTGCAAAGAACGGCACATTGCCGGCGACCATGGTGCAAATGAATAACGACATTTTGCGTCGCCAATCATTTCGCTGGGACTTGCGAATGGCTTGGTTCGTTCCTCTCGCAACCTTCTTGATTGGTGGCTACGTGCTTGTACATGCGTGGGCGATGTTTACGTTCTTGTGCAATCTGATTGAGAGGCTATCGAGATGATCCGACCATCGAAGAGCCGCGGCATCATGATGATGGAAATGTTGATCGCGATGCTATTTTTCGCGGCGGCAATTGGTCTTGCTCTCAAAATCCACCAGCATTGGCTGGATGAAGATCGCAAGCAAGCGGTGATTTTGCAGCGGCGGCTCGACCTGGAAAACCTAGCCGAACGGTTGATTAACGTTGCCTTTGCCGACTTGGAAACAGAGTCGATTCGTTTGACAACCGAGCCTGCCGTGGAAGCCAACGGGATCGCTGTCAGCGCCGAACCGTTCGACATGGACGTCCCACCATCCGGCTCCGTCAAAGCCATTCATCTGACGTTTCGAAGTCCCCTTCGTCTAGAGCCCGGCGGTCAAGAGTTTGCGGCGCCGCTGACCCACCATGTTTGGCGGATGGAGGATCGACAATGAATCGGCATCGAATTGTCATTCCTCGTCCGCTACCGCGATCTGGGTTCACAATCATTGAATTGATGGTTGTACTCTCGCTGTTGACGGTCTTGTTTTCTGGTCTGATTGCTTTGGTGGTTTCGATTCAAAACAACGCCCAACGATCCGATCGCCAGTTTCTCTCGCGGCAGGAAGTGCGACGCTTTACAGACGATTTTCGACGCGACTTTCATCGGTCTCGCAGTCACACGGCAGAGGACCAACAGGTGGAATTGACGTTCGACGATGAATCGCAAACGGTCGTCTATTCGGCTGCTGAAACGTCCTTGATACGAACCGTATCGGATGCCGATGGCGGCATTGCGAAGCGAGAGGACTACAAGATCGGCGAACGGTTCCGTGTCGAATTTCCAAACTCCGAAACATCCGATGCTTCCCGCTGGAGGTTGGTTGGCAAAGACGAACGTGACCCAACCTTCGAAATTGTCGCGACGAGGAAATCCGAGCCATGAACCGAAAACGCCCAAATGGCTTGATTGCCGTCATGTTTGTCTTGATGTTGGCGTTCGTCGTTGGCACCTTCGCGATTTCGCTGGGAAGACGCGCGGTGGATGTTCGACGCCACCAATCGAGACAGAAATCGATTCGCGAGCTCGAAGCGGCAATCGAGGCCGTTCATCCGCTAGGCCTGACAGACCAACAGCAGGTCCGATTACCGTTCGATGCCGAAAGCGATACATCAATCATCGTCAAAGCAAGCGTTCACAGCACCGAGGAACCGAATCGCTCGGTGACTTATGAAGCGACGTTTTCGCATGGTGACCGAAGCGGATTTGCGATCCAACGGTCCCGTGATCGTTGAGATCTGCCGATCGAATTCACGGGATTCATCACGGTATTTCCTTCCAACCAACAACTTCAATCTGGCTACCTTCCATGTCTTCGAAACGTCGAGCATTCACACTTGTCGAACTGTTGGTGGTGATCGCGATCATTGGCGTTTTAGTCGGCCTTTTGATTCCTTCGTTGCAGTCGATGCGAGAATCGGCGCGTCGCACCAACTGCCAAACCAACTTGGTAGCGATCGGATTGGCGATGCAAACCTATCATGATCGCTGGATGCAATTTCCAGTGGGCACGGTTGCCGAGGCGGGACCGATACGAAACGTTGCCGCCGGCAATCATCACAACTGGCTGGGACGTTTGATGGAACCGCTCGACCAGGCGGTCATCGAATCGCATCTTAATCGCTCCGTCAGTATCTATAGCGAACAGAATGAGGAAGTCCTATCACTTGGCTATCCCGGATCAAAGTGCCCTTCGGACTCCACGCCCGCAGCCAATGCCAGCAGCTATGTTGGATTGCACCACCCGACGGAAAAGCCAATCGACGATTCCGATTGGGGCGTCTTCGTTCTCAATACGCCGATCAGTCGCGACGACGTTAGCGACGGGCTTTCCAACACGCTTTTTCTGTCGGAAAAAATTTCGACGATGAGCGACTTGGGTTGGCTGAGTGGTACGCGGGCGACGCTTCGCAACACCGGTGATGGGATTCAATCGGACACTGACCAAGTTGAAATCGACGAGTTAGCTGTTGGATCGATCGGCAGCCGTCATCCAGCGGGCGCGAACGCGATGTTTGGCACTGGCGAATTCAAATTTTTGTCCTCGTCGATTGACATTGCGGTCTTACAACAGATGACCGATCGACGCGACGGACAATTGCCGCTGCACTTTCTCTCAATCGAACAGTTACGCCAGCGCAGCATTCAATGAGCGTCAACGATTCCGCACCCTCGATTTCTGAACCTCAGTATGCGAACCGCAGTGCGATCGACGGGGCGTTTCTCGGTTGGTGCTTTGTCTGGGCGATTGTGTTGTCCGCAACTGCCATTGGTATCGCTGGTACATCGAAGCTAGACCAGCCTTCTAAAGAAACCATGATTTCGCTCGGGTTAGCCGTCGGCGGATTGGCCGGGATCTGGTCGGTGACTGGGACTTGGCTGAGCTTGATTCATTTGCCTGACACAACCGCTAACGCAACGGATGCTATCGGTCTCTCGCCCGATCGAATCGAACAGTCCCACGGTCCTCGAATCCAGATCGGTATTCTGTGGCTTGCCAATTTGACGACGGTCGGATTTTTCCTGCGGCAATCTCCGCAGTTGCTGGTGCCGTTGTTCTTTATTGTTGCAATGACAATCACCATTTCCGTCGCCGTGATGCAGTGGACAAGTCGTCGAATCATTCGCGAAACGAGGCCACCGTCGCCGAAGCGTAGCATTCGCCAAATCATGCAGGTCACCACCACGATTGCGATCTTCGCTGGCGCGGCGAAACTGCTGGCCGGTCAATTTGAAATTAGCAAGGGGATGTATGCACTGGTCATTTCGATCGGAGCGTTGTGGCTGGTCATGCTATTGAGCATGTTGGGACGATATTGGTGGAGTTCTTTGATAAGCATTCCCCTCGCGATTTTGCAATTGATCTCGCTCTCGTTTTTCTTCTCGGCAAACAACCGCAATGTCGAAGGTGATATCATGCTCTTTGGCGGCACGGTTGTAGGATTTTATCTGGTGGCTTTTTTGTTCTTGGCCTTGTTACGTACAAGCGGCCATCGCTGGCTTTGTTGAAACCGACAAGCACCACGAGGGTTCAATGACATCGTCTTACGATTCTGTCAATCATTGTGTGACGCGGGTCATTGATGAGGCCAACCGACTGAAAGACGGTACGCCTTCAGCGGGTTTACGAGATGCATTGAACGCACTTGCCGAACGCCAGGCCGAGTCGCAACTCGAATCAGATCACGAGGTCGAACGCCAACTCGCCGATCGTCTTGACGAACTCAACAGTGCGCCGGGTGCGGGATTTTTGGCGGTGTACTTGGGTGCTCGAGTCGAATCAGGTGCTGATCCGAACATCTCTGGGCCAAGCATCTTGCAAGCGATGCTGCGATTCGCCGATGCGTTCGAACTGCCCCCCGACGATGATGACGATGCGCCAATCGATTCGTCAGCAGTGATCGGGTTGGAGTTGTTGGGGCAGGGATTGGTCGCACACGTATCTCGATCCGAACCGCTCCTTCAGCAGATGTCCAATGACACAGCAACGATCGAGTCGCTTGAACGTGTCGAACACATTTCCGCCGGACCAACATGGGTCTTAGAACTGCTTCGCAAACGGAGCGGAGAATTGTTGGTCATCCATGTCGCGGATCGACGCGGATTTGATGTCGAGTACAACAACCTTTCGAACTGCTTTCATCTATTCACGCTTTTGCAAGCAGCCCTTCAGGGGATGCGTCTTGGAAATGGCGGAACGGTTGATTCAGATTTGGTCGCTGTTGCTTCCGGTGATGCATTTCATGACGCTGCCGATTCGGCGTGGTGGCACTACGGCGTAGGCGGATATCCCGAAGCGGATTTTGGGGGCAGTGTCTGGGGCGAAGCGACACCGGATACGATTCCGACGATCGACGGACGCCAAGTCATCTTGCTTTGGCCGCCTCTGTTTCAAGCACGGAGTTGGGACGCAGGGTTCTTCTCGCCTTTCTTGCAGGCATCACCGCCAAAGGTCTCGGTGATCAACGAGTTGGATCCAACCGACGTGCAGAACTGGTGCGAACGATTGAACTTGCCCACGATCAAATCCAAACGTCGCTGGCGTTTTTGGTAGTACGTTGTCGACCATGGCAGATAACCGACGGGGGATGCCAAGCCATCTGCTGTCGGCAAAGCGAAAGATTGAGACTGAACCTTGTAAGGCTACGATCTTTGCCACAGCAACGAGGCGACTGTTTTGAATCAGGCGCATTCCCGCTTTCGATCATCCGGCAAGCGTTGACAGGCGGGCTTCATCGGTGATTATGTCAACACCGAAATCGGACATGATCGTGTAGTGGCGGATCGCACGAACAAGCCTTGGTAAAACGGTTGGAGGCGGACGCGTCTATGGACGCACCGCTTTATTCCCTTAGGAAACGTTAGCGAAGGGGAACAATCCTTTACCAAGTGATCTGTAACTTCTAACTCCATCGCGACGTCGAAACACGAACAAGATTCCTGAATCTTGGCAGACGGTGGCTGTTCGCAGCCCACCGGTTTGGTCGTCCTGCATGTAGGGTCGCAGATAGCTTCGAAGTACCGATGCGATCGTGATTCCGGTCTTGTATTACAACCCACCACGTTTGACGCCCCTGGACTTCGACGCATGCGACGAATGACTTCGACGAGATTCTGGAAACTATCCCTCGCCTTCCTGGCGAGTGCACTGCCGACGACTTCGCTCTTGTCAGCGAACTCGCAGGCCGCCGAAACCGTTCTCGGACATCACGCCAACGGTGCTGCCAAAGCAGATTTCTCCTTTGACAACATTGCGGCCCCTTCTAGTACCGATGCCGGTAATCTGGCAAAGGTCCGTCTGCTCGGCGGACAAATGGATTCGAACAGCCCTGGACCAGAGTGCCTGTTCGACGGCGAAGTCCCCACCGATGCCGACCAGCCAAACCGCAACTTCTTCTTCAGCGGAGGCCGGGGCGGGCGAATCTTGGTCGACTTGGGCAAAGACATCGATATCAAGGAAATTCGGTCGTACTCGTGGCATCCCGATTTGCGCGGCCCACAGGTCTACGAACTGTTCGGCGCGTCCGATTCCGCGGACGCAAAGATGGGACTTCGCCGTCGTGAATCACCCACCGATAACTCGTGGACTGCGATCGGCAATGTTGACACCCGTGGCGAGTCGAAAGTCCCAGGCGGTCAGTACGCTGCCGCGATCCGTCCCTCTGAAGGAGACGAATCACTTGGTTCGTACCGCTATCTATTGTTCGATGTCGCGTCGACGACCGATCAATCTCAGTTCGCCGAAACGTTCTTCTCCGAAATCGATATCGAAGACGGTCAATCGTACGAACTTCAAAAGACTGAATCGCGGATCGATACGCTGGACATCGATGGCAAGTACACCATCCGTTTCGACACCACCGAGACGCCTGACTTGCAACCGTGGGTGCAGAATGAGTTGATGCCGATTTGCAAATTGTGGTACCCAAAAATCGTTGGGCTGCTTCCCAGCGAAGGCTATAGCGCACCGACCGACGTCACCGTCACATTCAAAGCCTACATGGATGGCGTCGCTTATGCAGCCGGAACTCGCATTACCGCGGCGGGACCTTGGTACCGTCGACAACTCGAAGGCGAAGCCTTGGGTTCGATCGTTCACGAAATGGTTCACGTCGTCCAGCAATACAACCGCGGACGCGGACGCAATCGCAATCCCAGCTGGATGGTCGAAGGTGTTGCCGACTATGTGCGTTGGTTCTTGTACGAACCACCACAAAATCGCCCACGCGTAAACCCTGCACGTGCGAACTACAACGACAGCTATCGTACGACGGCTTCCTTCATGGACTTCGCGGCTAAAAAATACGACGCGGAACTGATCCAGAAGCTCAACGCCAGCATGCGTGAAGGCGAGTACACCGATGACCTCTGGAACAAGCTGACCGGAAAGTCGGCCGAAGAGATCTGGAACGAGTACGTCGCGACGCTGACAAAGTAAGTTCTCCAGACGAAACGCCCGATCGCTATTCGGGCATCAACTCAAGCTCGCAAAGGATCGCGCGATGGTCCGATGCGAGCGACTCCTCCAAGACGCGTGTCTTGATCACGCGCCATCGGGGCGAAGGGTAGCCAAAGATAAAATCGATTTGGCGTTTCGGGTTGCCGACAGGGATTGTTGGCAGGGGAGCGTCCACTGTCGGTTTCCATACCTTCAGTAGTCGACTGATCGATTCGCTGCCAATCACATCGTTGAAATCGCCCATCAAGATCGTGGGTACTGGTTGATCATCGACCAAGTGATTGATGAACTCCGCTGACAACCGTCGTTCGTAATCATTCTGACGATGGTCAAAGTGCGTCGCGAAAACTCGAACGTTCAGGTCAATTGAATCCGCGGGGATTCCAACAACTGCGATCAATACACCGCGTTGTTCACCTCGTTCAACGTTCGGTAGCAGCTTGTTGTGATGTTGACGGATTGGAAATCGTGACAAGATGGCGTTTCCATAGTGACCGCCTTGCAAATCGATGTTGCTACCAAACACCGAATGCATTTCTGTCATCAATGCGAGTTCATTCGCTTGATCAACCACTTCGGTGCGTCGCGTGTTTTGGTCGACTTCTTGAAGTGCGACCAAGTCCGGCCTGGCGTTTTTGATGACGCTAGCGATCCGGTTCAAATCCAATTGTCCATCGACACCCTCGCCATGATGGATGTTGTAGCTCAAGACGCGAATGCGAATGGGTTCGCTTGCACAAAGTGCCGTACAACATGAGCAACACACCCATGCGATTAACAGAACAGATCGGGACATTAGCGTGGTGTAGTTCGGAGGACTGGTTGACTTGTCGCCGTACCCTTGAATGATAGGCAAAGACGTCCCGGCGAATCACTAACAAGAACCCCGCCAGGTTAGTAGCCGGATGCACCCCGCCCGTCGCGTTAAACGATAAAAACGGAAAAGCGATATTTTCCTGCGGGTTCAATCGCGTGGTTTCGCGATTAGTTTGGTGCGCAGTCTATGAACTGTGTCCTGCACTAACGAACGTATCAATCAAGACGCACAGGCTTGTCTTCTCTTTTGATCGTACCGAATGTCGAATTCAGCTGAACTGTCACATCGCAAAAGAACGCCAAAACTGCGGCCTTCTGCACGTGCTGCTCGACGCCACCGTTGGCATGCCCGCCGGCGGAAGCGTGAGTTCGTGTTCTTCTGCCTATTAAACCTCTTGGCGATCCTGGCAATCTTTGGATTTGTCATGTCCTACCGCTATGTCGCCCGAACTTATCAGCCGGTCGACCCAGGGATCATCTTCGGCGAAATCTAGTTTTGATAGCGCACGGTGTCATCAAAGGTAAACACCGTCATTTATCAAATTGATCGCGACTGACCGTTTATCGACCAGCAAGTTCGCTTGCGCGTCGCACGCGCGAAATCCCGATCATAAAGGCGGCATCCCGCAAAGAGATCTCGCGTTCGTGCGCCGTTTGCCAAACGTTTTCGAATGCATCTGAAAGGGTGCGATCAAGCTCTTGCCGAACGCGATCGAGACTCCACCGATAGTGCTGTCGGTTCTGCACCCATTCGAAATAGCTGACTGTAACCCCGCCGGCATTGGCCAAAATGTCTGGCAGAATCGTGATGCCTCGATCGGCGAGAATCAAATCCGCGTCTGGATCAACCGGCCCATTGGCGGCTTCGATGATTGCCTTCGCCGAAATCTGCCGAGCGTTTTCCTCGGTGATCACACCGCCGAGAGCAGCGGGAATCAAGATATCGACATCCTCGAGTGTCAGCAGCGCATCAACGGGCAGAACTTCGCAGCGATCGTAGCCTTCCAGCAAGCCTTGCGGATGTTCAAGTTTGTGGTGGAATACCGAGCCGATATCCAAACCGTCTTTACAGAAATAGGTACCGGAAATATCGCTGACGGCAACGATCGGGAACTGGGCTTCGCAAAGGAACTTCGCGGCATGTGATCCGACATTGCCGAAGCCTTGAATGGCCACGCGAGAGCGTTCGGGTTTCATTCCCAAACGCTTGGCGGTCTTTACGGTCAGCGATCCGACGCCACGTCCCGTTGCTTCTTCCCGACCTTTGGCGCCGTATTCTTCGACGGGTTTGCCGGTGATCACTGCCGGGTTAAACCCGTGGTATTTTTCCCATTGGTTTCGGAACCAAGCCATCACGCGGTGATCGGTCCCCATGTCGGGCGCTGGGATGTCGGTATCGGGTCCAACGATATCGTGAATTTGATCGACGAACGCTCGCGTCAGTCGTTCTTTCTCACGTAAGGAAAGCGTTCTTGGGTCAACGCCGATGCCGCCCTTTGCGCCACCATAGGGCAAGTTGACGACGGCCGTTTTCCAGGTCATCAAACTGGCCAAAGCTCTCGTTTCGTCCAAGTCGACTTCATGGTGATATCGCAGTCCGCCTTTCATCGGCCCGCGGCTCTTGTCGTGCTGAACGCGGAAGCCAACGAAATTCGCTAACGTCCCGTCATCACGCTCGATCGAAACCTGCACCTGAACCTCGCGCTGAGGCATCATCATTGCTTCACGGAGACCGCCGGCAAGATCCAGGTGATCGGCAGCGCGGTGGAAGAAACGTCGGGTTGCGTCGAAGGCTTTCATTGGACTCTTCAAGGTAGTGATTGATTAGGCGGCGCGGCGTGCGGATCGTTTCAGACTTCGCTCTTGATGATAGACTTCGATGACGCGACGTTTGATGTCGATCTCCGGCGGCAAGTATTCGACCAAGGTTCCTTCACGGGAATATTCGCTTGCCAACCGGCGAATCTGCCGTTTGTCAAAGAACGATTTTAGCGTCGTTTTGGCAACACCGATCGGTGCGGTCGAAGTCGCTCGGCAAGTCGCCAGCGTCAAACCACAATCCGGAAGCGGATAGCCGGTGAACGCTTCCGTCTCATTGGCGACACGATCAATTATCGCGGCGATCGCCGTCAGCGTGAGCGCGAACAATTCGGCCAAGGAATCGAGTAACGCCATGTCTAATGCCGCTTTCGGCTGATGAACCGCCTCATCAAGACGGTATCGACGTGTCAATTCCGTCACCTTTTTGGACGCATGCCGTGCCGAATGCATCATCAATGAACCGAGCCATGCGGAATCATCCGCTAGCCCCAACCGCACCGAGATGCCATGCCGATCACGGTGTCTTAGAATCTGATTGTATGAACGGTCAACGGTCCATTCGAAGGGTCGATGGATCACCGCCTCGGCGGGTTCGCTGACGGTGTGTAGTGGCTGAATCACATCACTGACATAGTGTGTCAACACGCCTGCCGCGTGGGCGGCCTTGTCAAACCGTTCCCGGTGCAAATGGTGATGCAGTTTGTGATACCACTGGTGTGCCACACGTGTCGCACCACCCCAATTGCCATCGCGAACGTGCAACACATGATTGTGAAAATCACGGAAGCGTACGTCGGGGTCGATCGAGCCTTGGAGGTATCGTGGGTAGTGACGCAGCAACCACAACGCCAAACGTTTTCCCGCTGGCGTTTTCACACCGGATAACGCATCGATGGCAAATCGATGGTGCGTGGTTCGGCAATGGGCGTGCCGGAGGATTCGACAGAGCTGTTGCATGGCCCCGTGTTACCAACATCCAATGTTGAAAGATCGTTGCCTAACCCGCATAGGGCAAATTGTCTTGCATCGACGACGGGCGACGTGCCGGTCGGATCTTTGGACGCATCGGCACCGACGTGTCGGGATTGTCGACGCGACGTAGATGTACATCCATCTGAGGATAGGGAATCCCAATTCCGGCGCGATCCAATCGCCGTTTGATTTCGCCAGTCAATGATTCTTGTAACTTCCAAAACTCGCTACTTGCGACCCACATGCGGACTTTCCATTCGACCGAGCTCGAACCCAAGTTCGCGAGCACGACTTTATTGCCACGTCCTTCGCCTTGAATCGTGTCGGTGGCGAAGAGGTCCAACGCTTCTTGTAGTGTCTGGCGTGTCGCGTCGATATCTGCTTTGTAGTCGACCCCGATCAAAATCTCGATTCGGCGATGCGGGTGGAAGCTAATGTTCTCGATCGTACTACCGCTGATCGAGCTGTTGGGGATGATCAATCGACGGTTATCCGGCGTATCCAACGTCGTCGTGAACAGGTCAATTTCGTTGACCTTTCCGGTCACCCCGGCAATGTTGACCACATCGCCGACTTTGAATGGGCGAAAGACGATCATCAGAACACCCGAAGCAAAATTACTGAGTGTGCCTTGGAATGCCAAGCCGATCGCAAAGCCAGTCGCTGCCAAAATCGCGGTCAGGCCGCCGAGTTGAAACCCAAGGTTACTGGCCACGAACGTGATCAAACCAATCATCACGCTGTAGAAAATCGCATTCCCGACGAACCGACCTAAGGTCTCGTCAACGCGTTTGCAAATCGGTCCGCTGACGATCCGCGCCAAATAGCGAGCGACAAAGTAACCGCAAAAGATCGCGATCAATCCCACCACGGCATAGACGACATTCATCACCATGCCAGAGGTCACCCAGCCGGATGAATTGAACCAAAGGTTATCAATCCATTCGTCCAAGGGAGTCCCATCGGGGTTCGTTTGTGCCAACAGCATTGCCATTCCTTCGCGTCGTCGAGACAGACTTTGTTGTCATGGCGATATAGGAAAAATGGACGTGCCGCGTAAAGACGGGTTTGTCGTTCCCCTCCCGTCGATCACCGATTGAATGCCAATTCGAGGCGGTCTGGATGAGATTTTGGTGATTTCCATCAGAATTGTTGGCATCGTGCAGCGGGCCGACCGGCTGATGAACATCTATCATGTGGCCGCCGAACTTCTATCCGATGTCCACTCGGTCCCACGAATACATCTCACTACACTATCCGCTTCACAGCCAGCTTCTCGCCACCACCAGTAAGGAATCAATGAAATGAGTCAGACGGAACACTTGATTGGCAACATGATCGCGGCATCTGGAAAACTGGCCCTCGGTTATGCCGAACGATTGCTCACCGATGTCACGCCGGACAAGTTCGCCCGCTTCGCGACCGCCGGCGGGACCACCGTCAATTCGAATCACCCGTGTTTTATTCTGGGCCACCTGAGTCTCTATCCTTGCCGTGTGGTCGCTCAGCTGGGAACCGATTCCTCGTCGATCGAACCGAGTGAAAAGTTCCTCGAGTGCTTTAGCAAAACCGCCACCTGCACCGACGACGCTGACGGCACGCTGTACCCCTCAATGGAAGAGGTCGTCGAAGCATTTCGTCGCTCCCATCACTTGGCCATCCAGACTCTCGAGACGGCACCCAATGATCTGTTTGATGCGCCGAACCCAACCGAAGGGATGCAGGAAAAGTTCCCGACAATCGCGTCGGCGCACGGATTCTATATGAGCGGCCACCTGATGATTCACATGGGCCAGTTCAGCGCTTGGCGTCGCATCAACGGCATGGGCAGCGTCTGATCGCGGCCTGAAGTTCCCGTTTCTCCGGCTCCGCGAAACCGATGCTTTCTCGGAGCCACAAGCAACAAGCGTCAGCCGTCTTAGTCTGGCTGATAGCCTTTTAGAAACATCGTCACGGTCTGATTGACGAAGGTCGACTGCTTGACATCCAGCCCTTTTTTCTGGACGCAAAACAACGCCGGCCAGAATCCGAAGGACATCAGCATGCCGACAAATTGTTCGGCCGCCAGTTCCGGGCGAGGAACATTCAGCCGCTGATCTCGATGAGCCGCTCGCATCCAATCCGCTAGCATCGTATTGATGCGGCTGGAGTGCTCAGAAATGATCGCGCTGCACTGGGGAACGACGATCAATCGTGACAGCACCACCCGGGCCAAATCGCGATAACCCTCATCCGAAAAAACGTTCAGGATTTGGTTGCCGATCGACTTGAGTTGCTTGGGCAACGGCTGATCCGGTTCGTATCGAAAGTCGCTCAACACGTCGGAGCGGTCCATCAGCTCGTGGACGATCGCCTCAAACATTTGGTCTTTGCTTCCAAAGTGATTGTAGACGGTCCGTTTGGAGGCACCTGCCGCATCGGCAATCCGATCCATGCTGGTGTTGTCATACCCATAGGCACGGAATTCGGTGACGGCAGCCGCCAAAATGTCCGCCCGTTTTCGATCGGAATGCTTCATGAATTTGTTCTTTGTCGGTGAACGATTCACCTCTCATTGACAAGCGGGACGCCACGCCCCCTTTTTGCGGCGTAAAACCGGGTGGGCAAGCGTATTCGCCGCCACTAAAAAACACAACGTCACAAATTACACTGATGGGTTTACTTTCGCTTCTCCGAAAAATACACTCACCAGTGTAATTTCTGAGTATTGCCGCGGTACATAGCGGCAACCCGTCAATTCAACTTCGGACCCACAGACATGTTTCAACGCTTTGCAGCGGCAGGTTGGTCTGTATCACCCATTGTTGCCGCGCGTCGAGTCGCCGTCGGGCTCGCCCTGTCGATCGGTGTCGCGAGCACAGGTTGCTCCCGCGCCAAGCCCGATTTACCGCCCAAAGCGGCACGACCGGTCACGGTGATGGAACTCCGTCGCATCGTGCCGGAGAGTTCTTTTAACGTGTCCGGATCGGTGACGTCTTGGAAAACCGAACAGATCGGATTCGAAGTCAGCGGGCGAGTGATGTGGGTTTTGGAACCCGGCAAGAACATCGACGGACGGACGGTCGACGCCGACGGGACGGTGATTCGCGAGGGGACACCCTTGGCAGCGATCGATCCGGCGCAATACGAAGTCGCTGTCGATTCGGCGCAAGCCTCTTTGGAAGCCGCCGAACTGGATTCGCAAGTCATCTCAACACGGATCAGAGACTCTATCCCCGCTGACATCCGCTCCGCCCAAGCTGACTTGATCCTCGCCAAGTCGGACTTTGAAAGGATCGACCAGCTAAAACGCTCCAATGCGGCGTCTCAATCGGAATACGAAGACGCTCAGAACCGGTTGTCCACCGAACAAGCTCGACTCGACAGTTTAGAAGCTTCGAAAAGCCAAGCCGAGGTCGAACGCAAGGCTGCCGACGCTCGTGTCAAAGCGGCGAAGCAGACACTGCGTAACGCACAACGCGATTTGGAACACACGGTACTTTACGCTTCTTACCCCGGACAAATCTCTGAAGTCCAAGTGGTCCCTGGCAGCGTCGTGACAGCCGGTTCACCAGTGTTGACGCTGCAGATGATCAACCCGATCAAAGTCGCGATCGAAGTTTCCGCCGAACAATCGCGTGACCTCGAACGCCGCCGACAATTGACCGTGTCCTTCATGATGCCGGACGGCAGTCGTGCCGAACGCAATGCCATGGTCTACAACGTCTCGCCAAGCGCCGACCCTTCGACAAGAACGTTTTCGGTATCGCTGTTGATCATGAACGAGCAGTACCGTCCCCCAGTATCACGCATTCCAGGTGGTGAATCGTATGCGTTGACCGAAGACATCTGGCCATTGAAATTAAACAAGATCATCGGGGCCCCTGAAAACATCTTGGTCGTCGAAGAGAACTCGATCGAACACGATGACCAAGGCGACTACGTCTGGGTAGCAACCAACGGAAAATTCGGCGAACGGTTGAAAGAAGTCACACTTGTCGAAAAGCACTACGTCAGTGTGCTCGATGCACGAATCCCGTTCCTTGGCAATTGGGTTTTTCGGCCTGTATTGTTTTTGTCCAACACAAAAGACGGTGGCGTGAAGGTCGATCACGATTCGTTGATCACCGGAAAACTGGAATTCCCTGATGACGACCGCACAAATTGGGATGGGCGTAGTGTGGTCGTCGATGGAGGCCCACACTGGATGCTGCGTCCCGGCGACTTGGTCACCGCCAGCCTTGACGATGGCGAACCCGAGGAGGGCTTCTACGTTCCCGTCGAAGCCATCTATGAAGCGTCCGACCGAACCTATGTCTTTGTCGTTGACGGCGATCAAGTCAAAAAGACCGAAGTCATTGCAGAGATGCCAGCGAACTTAAACTCCGGTTCGGTGTTCCAAATCCGACCGATCGGCGACCAAGCGTTTGCCGAAGGAACCAAGATCGTTCTCAAAGGCGTTCACTTTCTGATGGATGGTGAGCACATCAATGTGATCACCAGCGAATTGCCAAGCGACGAGATTCCCGTCAAGTCGATGGAAGAACCGCAGGACGAAACTGCCGACTCGTCGTCACCTGGAAATGAACCGGACAATACTAGCGTGGAGGCTGCGCAATGAACCTGCCACAACTTGCGGTTCGCTATCGCCCGATCGTTTTATCGACCACGCTGTTGTTGATGGCCTGGGGTGCGATCACGTACTTCACGATCCCACGCCGCGAAGACCCCGAATTCACGATTCGTGTTTGTGTGATTTCAACGCAGTGGCCGGGCGCGCCAGCCGAAAAAGTCGAAGAGCTGATCACTGACAAAATCGAACAGCAAGTGATCAGTATCGAAGAGGTCGATCACATCCGTTCGACTACGGTGACCGGACAGTCAACGATCTTTGTCGAACTGGATGACCGCGTCCCACCGGCAAAGATTCAAGCGGTCTGGGATAAGGTCCGCAATCGTGTCGACACCATTTCGATGCCCGAGGAATCGATCAAGCCTTTCGTCAATGACGAATTCGGCGATACGGCGGTCTTGGTCCTGGCGATCCATCAAGTCCCCGTGCATGGGCGCACCGACGTTCGTCCCGAAGACCGATACAGTTTGCGTCAGCTAGAGCGTTTTGCCGAAGACATCCAAGACGACCTGCGTTTGCTGCCAGGGATCGCCAAAGTGGACATGTTTGGTGTTCGTGAAGAAGCAATCTTCATCGAAACTGATCTCGGCAATTGGTCTCAGCTGAACCTTACGACCGAACAACTCGAACGGCTGGCCAACGATCGCAACATCATCCAACCCGGCGGCGAGATCGACACGTCCGCGGGGCACTTTTCGGTCAAGCCAGCCGGTGAATTCAACGCCATCAATGAAATCAACCAGATCGCCAGCGTCGTAAAGACGGACGAAGGTGGCAATAGCGTTTACTTGACCGATCTTGGGTTGTCGGTACGCCGCGCTTACGAGGATCCCGCTCGGTATTACTGTCGCTTCGGTGATCCACACGGCAGCTCACCAGCAGTAACGCTTGGAATCACGATGAAATCGGGGTCCAACATTATCGAAATCTGTGACTCGGTCAAAAACCGAATCGTTGAACTGTCCGACATTGAAAAACGTCTGCCGCCTGACCTGGCAATCACACCGGTCAGCGACCAGTCGGAGAACGTTTCGGCCAAGATCGGCGAAGTCGTTTTAAATGTCGTCGAAGCCGTCCTGATCGTTGTTGTCGTCGTGTTCTTGGTGGTCGGATTCCGAACATCGTTTGTGATGGCAGCCAACATCCCGATCGTCGTGCTCATGTCGATCGGATTCATTTCGCTTTTCGGTGTTCAACTGGAACAGATCTCCCTGGCCGCGTTGATCATTTCGCTGGGGCTGTTGGTCGACAATGCGGTGCAGGTGTGCGACCAAGCTCGAACCAACCAGATTGCCGGAATGGAGCCATTCCAGGCTGCGATCGAGGGCGCGAACACACTGGCCATTCCGATGCTGGTGGGAACACTCACCACGATGGCCGCGTTTGTGCCAATGTTGATTTCACTCGAAGGCGGCGGCAAAGAATACGTCTACAGCTTGCCAGTCACGGTCTCGACTACGCTTGCGCTCAGCTGGGTGTTGGCGATGTCGCTGTGTGTGATTCTTGCCGGCCTATTCATTCGGGCTCCCAAACAAGACACGCCCGCGTCACCCCTGGTCCGTTTGGCACTCGCGATCAGTAGCCGCTTGCCATTCACTCGCCAACATTCCTCTTCGGCTTCGCCGGAGAATCGCACGAGCACCGCTAGCGGAAACTTCTTGTTCAAGTTTTATGAGCAAACTGGCATGCTGGCGCTTCGATTCAAATGGTCTACGTTATTGGCAACATTTCTGTTGCTCGGTTTCATCATGTCGCTGCCGGTCAGTTCGGAATTTTTTCCGGACGCCAATCGTGACCAGTTCGCGATCAAAGTTCACTTGCCTGAGAATGCGACCATTGAGCAATCCAATGAAATCACGCAGCAGGTCGAAGCTGTCGTCAGAAAACTGAGTCCCGTCCGTCCGGGTGAGACGACTTACGACGGAAAGACACAGCGGCTGCGTGCGATGCGGACGCTGGTTGGCGGTGGCGGTTCACGATGGCACTTGGCTTGGGCCCCCGAACCGCCGTCACGCAACTTTGCCGAAATCCTGGTCCGCACCACCGACGGACGATTTACGTCTGACTTCGCCCATCGACTGCGCCAAGTCTGTGAACGCGGTGACGCGGAAATGGGGATTGACCCGATCGCGGGTGCGAGAGTCGTCCCGGTGAAGCTGGCACTCGGCCCGCCAGCGGATCCGTTGGTCTTTCGTGTGATCGGCAGCGGTTTTGCCGATCCGGCGTTGTTGCAACAAGCTGCAGACCGCTTAAAGAAGATCGTGAACGAACAGCCAGAGACGTGGAATGTCCACGACTCCTGGGGCGTCGACGGTTATCAAGTGTTGGTGAATGTCGAAAAGGACCGCGCGACCTTGGCGGGCGTGACGAACGCTCAAGTCGCCAAGACGCTGAACTCGTACTACTCGGGCCTGCGGCTGACCACCTTCCGCGAAGGCGATCATCAAGTTCCGATCTATTTCAAACTTCGTCCCGACGAAACACATTCGATTCGTGAGTTACAGGAATCGTTTGTCGAAGGCGACAACGGAAAAATTCCGCTATCGTCACTCGCCGATTTCAAATTCTCCTGGGAACCGGCTCGGATCGAACGCCGTGACATGAATCGCGTGATCAAAGTTTCGGCGCAGATGGAACCCGGTGTGACAGGCAACGACGTCGTCAACCGTGTGTTGCACCTCGACGAATTCAAACGTTTGGAAGCGTCTCTACCGGTCGGATTTCATATCGAAACCGGTGGGTCGTACGAAGAGAGCCAAGAGGCTGGCGGACAGATGATGAAGTCCTTTGGGATTTCGTTTTTGCTGATCGTGATGTGCTTGATCGTTCAATACAACGGCTGGTCAAAGCCGATGTTGATTCTGGCGACCTTGCCGATGGCCCTTGCCGGAGCTTGGCTGGGGCTGTTTGTGTCCAGCAACTCTTTGGGCTTTATGCCACAGCTAGGCATCTTGGCGTTGTTCGGTATTGTGCTCAATACCGCGATCATCTTCATCGAGTTCGCTGACATCTTGCTTTCCGAACGCGCCGCGAATTCGGATGGAACCGGCCCAATCGCCGGTATCAGTCGCGAGGAATTCCGAAGCACGCTGTTAGAAGCTGGCAAGCAACGAATGCTGCCAATCTTTTTGACAACCGCCACGACGGTCGGCGGGTTGATCCCGCTGGCACTCAGCGGTGGTCCGCTATGGGCGGGCTTGGCGTGGTGTATGATTGCCGGGTTGCTGCTGACGACGTTCCTGACGCTGTACCTGATCCCGGTTCTGTATGCGATCTTTGTCGAATCGTTTCGGATCAAACCGCTTTAGCGACACTCATACTCGGTATGGTAAATCGCACGACCGGTTTACGAAGTCACTTCTGTCAGCTTTCGTTCGATCTGTTTGGCAAGCTGGCGGATGACTTCGACTCCCGGATCAAAGACACCGGCAAAGTGCACGAAGCCGTGCAGCATGCCTTCGATACGCCAGTGATCGATGTCGACACCACATTCGGCAAGACGCTTGGCATAGGCCGCGCCTTCGTCACGCAAAATGTCGTACTCGGCTGTGATGACGATCCCCGGCGGAAGGTCGTACAACGATTCGGTGTTCAACAACGATGCCTTCGCCGGATCTGTCTCGCCAAGGAACTGATCCCAGAACCACTGCATCGTCGCTTTGGTCAATCCGTGTCCTTCGGCAAACGACCGGTAGGATCCGGTATCGAAGTTGGCTTCGACTGCCGGATAGATCAACACTTGCTGGGCGATTGGTGGCCCGCCACGATCACGAGACCGGATCGCGACGACACTGGCCAAGTACCCACCAGCACTGTCGCCAACGACAGCTAGGCGCGACGCATCGACCGAAAGAGATTCGGCATTCTGATAGACGTATTCGGTTGCCGCATAACAATCATCGATCGGTCCCGGATATTGAATTTCCGGTGCCAACCGATAATCAACCGCGACGACGGCACATCCGGATTCTTTTGCCAAACGGCGGCACACACCGTCATGTGTTGCCAAGTCGCCCAACACCCAACCACCGCCGTGAAAGAACATGATCACTGGCCGCGGATCGGACGCGTCACAATACAAACGCAACCGAATGCCGTTGTCCGTTTGCAACTCTTCGATCCGTTGCAAGTTGGGACGCGGCCCACACAAGGGAGCCAGCGAACGGTACAGCTCACGGGATTCTTCGACGTCGAGTTCATGCCAGCCCGGTCGACCTTGCTGAGCGATGTTTTCGATGAAGGCCTTCGCTTGAGGATGCAGTGTCATGTTCGGTTTGCCTGGGGCGAATCAGCAGCAAACCGTTATGGTACCGTAACCTGATACAGCGAGTTGATTTCTTCACCAAGGATTTTTAATCCACGCTGCAGGACGTCAGGATCGGTCGTGTAGCTGATCCGCAAACATTCGTCGCGGTGCGACCACTCGGTGTCTTCGAGGCCAAAGAAGAAATGGTGTCCCGAAATGACCAACACGTTGCGCCGCTTCAACCGTTCGTAAAGCTCGGCGGACGAAATCGGTAGCCTGGCAACCAGAGCCACAAAAAGAACGCGCCTTCACAGCGATGGATGCGGAACGGGATCGACGGGTCAATCGAATCGACCAACCATTGCCGAGCTTGTTGTGAACGCTCGCGATAGTAAGGCCGAATCACGTCTCGGCTGATCGTGGCGATTTGGTCGTTTTCGAACAAGGGCAGGGTAATCGCTTGTCCCAAATTGTTGTTCGCCAACGAACTGATCGCGTTCATGCACGACAGGTACTGCACCACTTCGGGTTCGGCGATCACGATGCCGGTCCGCGTACCGGGCAGCCCCAACTTGGACAAACTGAACGTCAGGATCATCGACGGGTCATAGTGTGGAACCGCATCGCCAAAGATCGCTCCGGGAAACGGCAACCCATAGGCATTGTCGATAATCAGTGGGATCTGATTCTCTTTAGCGATTCCACACAGCTTCGCAAGCTCTTCGTCGCTGACGACATTGGATGATGGGTTCGTCGGTCGCGACAAACACATCGCGGCGATCGAATCGTCGACCTGCAACGCGTCGAAATCGATCTCGTACTTGAACTCGTGCGGACCGGTTTCGTGGATCAGTGGCTTGGTCGCTCGGAAGAACTCCGTCGACACCGACTGGTCGGCATAGCCAATGTATTCGGGTGATAGCGGAAGCAATACTTTGCGTGCTTCACGATCATCAAAACGACCCGCGATCGCATTGAGAAGCAAAAAGAACGCGGTCTGCCCGCCGGCTGTCACACAGACGTTGTCCTTGGTGATCGGCCAACCGAATTGCCGATAAAAGAACTTTGCGACAGCATCGCGGAATGCGGCGTCACCCGCCGGCGGATCATAGTCGCCGAGCACTCGTGAAACCTTCGCCGGGTCGGACGCGATCTCCGTCAATCGTTGTTGCCAAATGGCGTCAACGGCCGGGATATGTGAAGGCTGTCCGCCGCCCAACATGCATGTTTCGGAGTTGCCCGCTGCCAATGCGTCGCCGAGGTCGCGCATCAGTTCGCCGATCCCGGAATCGAGGGCTAACCGTTTGCCGAATGTAGATAGTCGTTCTGTCATCGCTCATCTGCTGTGGTTGGCGTACATTGTAAGCAGACCCGTTTTTCATCAAAGGGTTCGGGACATCGACACGAGTTCGATTGTTGTTACCTCCAGCTAATCCTCCCCTACATCGATCCAATGGCTAGCCTTTTCGCCGGGACGCAGTTTTATATTCCGCCGACGTGTGAGCGATGCGGCAAAACCGAAGACGAGTGCGTGTGTACGGCCGAAGAGAAGGCTGCCGATGAAGCGGCGAAACAAAAGCAGGCCAACCGTTTGCCCCCTGAAAAGCAAACCGCTCGCGTGCAAATCGAAAAACGCAAAGGCGGCCGCAAGGCAACCGTCATCAGTGGGCTCACCGCACAGGCAAACGACTTGCAGGATTTGCTTGCGCAGCTTCAAACCGTCTGTGGCACCGGCGGAACAGTTAAATCCAATGACGACCTCGTCGAATTGCAAGGCGATCATGCCGAGGCGATCCGGAAAAAACTGGCCGAAATTGGCTACCGGGTGAAATAGATCTAAAGTCTTCGGAAAGACCGGACTTGCCAGCTACACCGAATGCCAGCTAGGTAAGTCTTTTTGAGGAACGTTTTTTGTTCCTTCCCACCTGGAACCGCTTTCCGATCACTTGTTGTTTCACGCGTTGATGTTTCACGCCGCCCGATCTGCCACCCCAATGATGACGCTGTGTTTAATCACGGCGCCACTGGTGGTCGCGTTGTGCGGTTGCGGAACGACGCGAGAACACCGTGCCACCGAACAGCTGGTGGTCAGCGATGCGGTCGACCGAAGCATCCAGGATTTAGACTTTCGACCGCTGACCGGCCGCAAGGTGTACTTGGACACCAGCTATCTGCGGACCGTCAAAGGCGAAGGGTACACCAACGCGGAATATGTGATCAGCTGCTTGCGGCAGCAGATCCTGGCAGCTGGCTGTTTGATTCAAGACTCTTCAGGTGAAGCAGACTTGATCATCGAAGCCCGTGTCGGTGCACTCGGTACCGACGATCACTTGGTCACCTACGGCATTCCAGAGAACAACGCCTTTAACACCGCCGCACAAGCGATCCCCAACACGCCAATCATTCCAACCCTGCCGGAGATTTCGATCGCCCGCCGCGAGTCACGCGAGGCGGCGGCAAAGATCGCCGCTTTCGCTTACGACCGTGAAACACGCCAACCGATTTGGCAATCCGGCGTTCGGCAGTCGATTGCCACCGCCAAAGACACCTGGGTCATGGGCATCGGCCCGTTCCAAGGCGGCAGCATTCGTGACAAAACCAAACTTGCCGGTGGGTATTTCAATTTTGGTCGCCGCAGCCGTCACGGCAGCACCGCTGAAGAATTCGAACGCCCCTCGGTCGATTTCACCGCCGAGACACGTTTCAATCAAGGTTGGCCGGAGTTCGGCGAATTCGGACCCGCACCGGACATGTTGGCGTCTGAGCCAGAAGCGAAAGCGTTACCCGAAACACCACCGGAAACATCTTCGCCAGCGGAGTCGGTGGCCGAAAAGCCCGCCGATGGCAAATCGGAAAAACGCTAAACCGACTTAACAGAGCGGTCGGAGCTGGTCACAAAACAGTTCCAACAATTGCTTCGTGTCTTCGCTGCCAAACAAATACGGATCGCAGCGCAGCGAGAACGTCAGCTGGCGGCCATAAATGCTTGACGACAATGTGCTGCGTGTATTGTGACGCAGCGGCGGGACGCCAGTGATCGCTTCCAACGTGAATTCATCACAGCTGACCTTGCCGCGTTTCTTTGGCAACTTGCCGGTGAATCGGCGTGATGGGTCACCCGCGTTGGAGAACACGCCGGTGGCCAAGCAACGACTCGCCCACAGGATCCACGGCAACAGGTTGCCTTCCATTGCGGTGGTGATTGAATTGACGAAGTCTTTTTGCAACTGGCCGCTCTTGAGCGCCAGCGTGTCGCGAACGACCAAGTCCATCAACTGTTTTTCGTCATCGATCTCGCTAGGGCTACGCGAGATGAACGTGCACGCGGTCATGTTGCACGCCGGGATTTCAAAATCGTCACCGTCGCGCATGTCCGCCGGAACCAGGATCCGAATCTTTCGCGAACCGCCGAACGATCCGTTCCAGCGGTGTGCCGCAACAAACATTTTGCTCAGGAACAAGTCGTTCAGCGTGCCGCCTTGTGAGGTCGCCGCCTTTCGCAAATTGGCCAGGTCACCAGCGGTGAAGGTCTGCTTCTCCATCGCGGGTAAAACAAACGACTTGGGCGGATTCGCAGGCGGTTTCAGTGGCGCGACACGCGTCCCAATGTGATCGTAGGCCTGCGCGGCCGCTTGGCGAAACTTTTTTAGCGCGCTGTCGTGCATCATGATGCTGCGCATTTTCGACCGGCGAACTTTCAGCGACGCGACATCAAAGTTCGAGAGATCAACTTCACCGGCGCAGCTCTCCAATCGCCGCATGTAGCAACCGAGCAGGTCGCCGACAAATCGATACGCACCGGTTCCGTCACACGCGGCGTGGTGGAACTGCATCGTGACGGTGGCCTTGTGGGACGATTGCCGAACCCAAATTCGCAATCCTGTTGTCTTGCGCAGGTCTAGATAGCCGTCGCCCATTTCGATCGGCTCTGACGCGTCGGCCCAATCGACCGCCGCGATGTCTTCCGGTGCTAGCACCCAACAAAGCCGATCATTCTTTTCCGGCGCCACGCGACAGAGCAACAGCGGATGACGCTGCAACGCTTCTTCCACTGCGGCTTCGAAAATGGACCGATCGAGTTGTCCGCTGAAATCGAGGTCCAGGAAGAAGGACATCGTGTACCGTGGGCTATCATCGATCAGAAAAAACCAATCGATGGGCGGAACATACAGCGGAAACGTGCGCCCGTAATTCGGAGCCGTCGGAGTAGCAAGATGCATGATCTTGAGCGCGGGTAGGCGGTAGCGGCATTCCATGACACGTCACGGTATCACTTCGATTGCGCGCAGGAACTAAGAGGTTAGTTCCTGCCTACCATTCTCGCTATGGGTCACTACTGAAGGTTGGCCTTCAAGAAGGTCCAAAGGTCAGTGTATTCCTCGATCCGTTTGCTGACCGGAGTCCCCGCGCCGTGACCGGCTCGCGTTTCGATCCGGATGAGGGTTGGATTGTTACAGCTTTGTGCTTTTTGAAGCGCCGCGGTGAACTTGAAACTGTGTCCAGGGACAACGCGGTCGTCTCGGTCGGCCGTTGACACCAACGTGGCGGGGTAACACACACCTTCCTTGATGTTATGCAGCGGCGAATACGAGAGTAAATTTTCAATCTGATCCGCTTCGTCGCTGCTGCCATATTCGCCGACCCAAGCCCAACCGATCGTGAACTTTTGGAATCGCAACATGTCCATCACACCGACCGCTGGCAAACACGCTCCGAACAGATCCGGACGCTGAGTCAGCGCCGCACCGACAAGCAAACCGCCGTTGCTGCCGCCACGGATCCCCAGGTGCTTGCTGGAGGTGTAACCCGACGAGATCAGGTACTCGGCAGCCGCGATAAAGTCATCGAAGACGTTCTGTTTATTCAAACGCATTCCGGCTTCGTGCCATTCGCGACCGTACTCGCCACCACCACGGAGGTTGGCGACGGCATAGATCCCGCCGGCATCGACCCAAGCCGCATTGGCGGGCGAAAACGACGGCGTCAGCGAAATGTTGAAACCACCATAGGCGTACAACAACGTTTGGTTGCTGCCGTCCAGCTTGGTGTCTTTGTGACGGGTGATAATGATCGGTACCTTGGTGCCGTCCTTGCTGGTGCAGAAGACCTGCTCGGTGACAAATGAATCCAGGTCCAAGTCCAATTCGCTTTGACGCCACAACTTCGCAGTGGCTTTTGCTGGCGATGGGTCCGTCAAATCGACGCGAAAGATCGCGCCCGGTGTGACGTAGTTGGTAAACGAGAAAAATGTTTCGGTGGCGTCCTGGTATCCGTTGAAACCGCCGACACTGCCAAGTCCAGGAAGTTCGAATTCGTCGATCAATGCGCCGCCGATTTCGTGACGCGTGATCAGGCTGCGGGCGTCCTTCAGCGAACTGACATAGAACACGTCGCCGAACAGGCTCGCTGACTCGATGACGTTTTCACTTTCGGCGATCACTTCGTTCCAGTTTTCGCGTTCGGGCGAATCGGCATCGATCACGATCACGCGGCGACGGGGTGCTTCGTGGTCGGTCAGAAAATAAAGCTTTGAATCGACCGTCGCGATCAAGTCATACTCGGCGTCAAAGCCGGTGATCAACGGTTCGACCTCGGCACCGTCTTGATCAAGCCGTTTGAGAAAGACTTGTGATTTTGGCTCGCTTCCTTTCCAGTTGTGGATTACCAAGTATCGCCCGTCTTCGGTGACGATTGGCGAAAATCCCCACTTGGGATGATCGGGACGTGACAGAATCAACGTGTCATCGTCTTGGCTGCTGCCCAGCTCGTGGAAATACAGCTTTTGATTTTCGTTGGTCCCGAGCAGTTCAGAACCTTCGACGGGTGCGTCATAGCGAGCGTAAAAGAAACCGCTGTTGTCGGGCATCCAGGCGACCCCGCTGAACTTCACCCAGCGGACTTCGTCGTCCAGGTCTTTGCCGGTCGCCACGTCGCGTACTTTCCAAGTCCGCCAATCGCTTCCGCCGTCGGCCAGACTGTAGGCGACGAGTGTTCCGTCTTTGGTGATCGCGGTAGATGCGAGCGCGACCGTACCATCGCCACTCAAGTTGTTTGGGTCGATCAAGACCTTGCGTGGGGAGTCCAGTGAATCGGCGGTGTAGAACACGCTTTGATTCTGCAGCCCGTCGTTATGCGAATAGAAGTAACGATCGCCGCGCCGTGTCGGAATGCCGTATCGTTCGTAGTTCCATAGTTTTTCCAGACGCTCGCGCATCGCTTCACGGCCAGGCAACGCCTGCAAGTAATCCTGCGTGACCTTGTTTTCGGCTTCGATCCAAGCCCGTGTCTCGTCGCTTTCGGTGTCTTCCAACCAACGATACGGATCCGCCACGCTGGTGCCGTGGTAGGTGTCCGTCACGTCAACCGTTTCGGTGTTGGGGTAGGTCAATTTGGAGGTGGCGTTTTGCGCTGGCACGGTGGATGTCGAACCGAAGAGGAGGAAACAGACGAGCAAAGGGGTCAGCCTGTACTTCATAGCGATGTCTTTAAAAACGATGTCGTGCGAGGTCAAGTCAAAACGGCTCGCCTATTTTACGTCGCCGCAAATCCATTGTTTGCCCCCTAGGACGCCAGAACATTTCTGCGCCGTTCTGCGTGACCCTGGGCAGCCATTAGGGTTGGCGAGGCGATGTTCCAAGCCTCGAAACGAACCGACTCTTGGCACACTTCTGGACGATCATCGTCGTCACCTCGCCACTCCCCTCTTGGTAACCAGTATCATACCATCCCACCAACAGTTGCTTTGCCGCGATTGTTATCAGCCGACTGACGAATTCCCAACCGACGGACTCATCGAACGCGAGAGGGCAACGATTGCTGCGAGCGAACTCCAGTCAACGGACGTGGCTTCAGGACGACCTGTCGACGCGAGAATTGCTGCATCGCTATCCCGCTTTGTTCGCGATGGTGTTCGCAGTTACGGGCATCTTGATCGATCGGTCCGTCTTTGCGGTTGCTCGATTCGGGATCCATTCCAACTTGCTGTGTTGGGGCGGACTTTCGATTGCCGCGTTGCTGGCGGTTGAATTTTCAATTCGGTACATGGATTCCGTCGACAGCAAGAAAGCGAAACGCCTGAGGTGCATCGCGAGTGCCGTCGGCGTCTTGTCCCTGTTCGCGAGCTGGCATGCCATTTCGGAACAGAGCTACCGTTCGGCATCGATCCATCGCTTGATCGGTGACGATGCGGTCCCAGTCATCGTCCAAGGAGAACTGTCCGAGCGAGTGACGTTGCGATCCAATGGCGAATCGATCGACTCACCCGACTCGTTTCTCAGTGAATTGATCGTTGCCATCGACACCCACCGGGTCGACGGCGTCAATCAAGCGGTTACAGGATCTGTGCTGGTCAGTGCCGACGGTGACCTCAGTCACTATCACCCAGGCGATCGCTTGGAAGTTTATGGTTGGCTGCGAGCTTTCGACCCGCCGACCAATCCGGGGCAGCCAGATTTACGTCCTGCCTATCGGAGACGCGGACTGCATTGCCGACTGGAAACGAAGAACGACCAGTCGATCGTTTTGTTAGAAGCGTCAAAGGATTGGTTTGGCCGGTTGATTTCGACCGTTTCAAACTCCGGTCGACAATCGCTGCTCCGCCACACCGACTCGCACACCGGGCCGCTCGCACTGGCGTTAATTTTGGGCCAACGTGAATTGGTCGATGCTGACACTCGAGACGCGCTGCTCGCCACCGGAACCGCACACCTGCTTTCCGTCAGCGGAATGCACTTGGCAATTCTCGTCGTTTTTGTTTCGTGGGGAATCGCTGCTGCTGGCTTCCGGCCGGCGACGCAATTCTTAGTGATCGTGCTGCTTAGTTCGGTCTATGTGGCAATGACCGGTGGTCGTCCGCCTGTCTTTCGCGCGGCAGTATTAATCGGCGTGTTGCTGCTGGCATCTTGTTTTCGTCGTACCAGCCAGCCACTGAACACGCTAGCTTTCGCGGCGATTTTGTTGTTGATCAAAAATCCGCTGAACGTGCTTTCGATCGGCGTGCACTTGTCCTTCCTTGCCGTCATTACGTTCATGCTGGCGGGGCGATCGATGCCGAGCTTATCGCTACATCAGCAATTGGAACGAGAGCGCGAGCAGAGTTTCCAACAATTGATCGAAGGGGCTTCATCTCGCTGGATTCGCACGGGCAAAGCGATCGTTCGGTTCTTCGTGCAGATGGCTTGGATGAGTGCTTGTGTGACGGCAGTCAGTTTGCCTTATGTCTGGTCACAGTTCCATTTGATCTCGACCGTCAGTGTATTGACCAATGTGCTGGTGTGGGCCGGATTGATGCTCGCGCTACCAGCGGGCGTGCTGGTTGTGCTCCTGGATCCGCTGGCAAGTTGGCTGGGGTACCTACCCGGCGTTGTCTGTCAGTGGTCCTTGCGATGGATGGCGTGGGTGATTGATTGGACGCATTCCATTCCGAACGGACACTTCTGGTTGCCATCACCACCGGCATACAGCGTTGTCGTGTTCTTTGTTGGTTTGGCGGCGACATTGGTTTGCAACGATCGCATTGCCCGAACAGCGCGAATCGGCTGGATCGCCGGTTGGACCGTCGTGAACTTATTTCTGGCAACACGTCCCGCTGCGTTACCGCCGTCGACTTTGGAAGCAACATTCGTCGACGTCGGGCACGGCACCAGTGTGATTGTCCGAACGCCACAACACCGATGTTATCTGTATGACTGTGGGCGATTAGGTAACCGCCAAGGGGCTTCTTATCCGATCGATACCGCACTCTGGTTACTGGGGCTGACGCATCTTGATGGTGTCTTGCTTTCACACGCTGACGCGGATCACTACAACGCCTTGCCGAAACTGTTGCAACGGTTTCGCATCGATGCGGTCTACACCCCGCCCGGGATGCTCCATGGTGCTGGCTCACAATTGGAGCGGCTAAGAAACGCGATCGAACACGCCGGTGTTCCGGTCATCGAACTCTGTCGTGAAAACATGACGGACGATATCGACGCCCGATACCGAAAGCTGCCATTTCGAGTTTTGCATCCGCCGCGTAGTGGGGTGGGCGGCAGCGATAATGCGAACAGTTTGGTGTTAGAAATCGAACAGGGTAGGGTACCTTTGTTGTTGCCTGGCGACCTGGAGCCACCGGGGACAGAGGTGCTCGTTGACGGGCCGCGTCCTACGCCAGGCGGTGTGATGATGGCGCCGCATCACGGAAGTCTGCGGATGAACGCTGACATGGTGTTGGCTTGGGCTCGGCCGCGTGAAACGGTCGTCAGCGGCAGCCAGCGTGCCGCCCGAACCGAAGTCCGTCAAATGCTGTCTCAAACCGGCAGTGGCGTTTATGTAACAGCCCAAGTTGGTGCGGTACGAATTCGCATCGGCAACATGAAACAAAACCGAACCACTGGAAAAATCGACGTCCGCTGCTGGCTTTCGGACCCTTGGGAGTAAATCGGCCGTGGCCAGTCACCGGCGGTATCGTGTCGCCTATGGCCATTGCTGAAAACACGTGTACGATGGGGAAGACCCTGATTGGGGTTCCGCGTCACCGCGTTTTTCTGCGACAAAACTTTCCTTTCGTGGAAACTGCCACGTCGTTTGACATTTAACGAGGTTGTATAGTTTTCCGCCTCCCCCCTCATACCCCTCGCCCACCTTCGAACCGCTTTCGTGTTCGCAATCCTGCACCAGATATCCGTCGCCTGCTTTTTCACCAGTTATCTACTCGCGCTTGTGATTGAACTGTCGCGACTGGTGGTGACATTTCATGCGCGATCGGCTGCGGTGCTGTTGATGATGGGGCTAGGCCTGTTCACGCAGGTCAGTTTTCTGTTTTTGCGTGTGATCGACGTCCAAGTCGATGAGAAACTCGGGCTGCTTTCCAGTTGGGCAGAGTGGTCGCTGGTGCTCGCTCTGGGGCTGGCGATATTCTTCACCGTCGCCTACGTCCGCCGCAGTGACACGATCATCAGCTTTTTCTTTTTGCCGTTGATCTTGGCGACAATTGGTCTGGGGGTTTTCGTCGGTGGTTGGGAACCGTTTTCGCGTGATCATGCTACCGATGTTTGGGGTTCGGTCCATGGATTGGCGATGATGGTCGGAACTGGCGCCGTGCTGATCGGTTTTTTGTCCGGCGTGATGTACCTGGTGCAATCCAAACGGCTGAAACAAAAGCGTGCTGGTTCTCCAAGGTTTCGTTTGCCGACGCTGGAGACGCTGGACCGCGCTAACCGCCAACTGTTAATCGTCAGCACCGTAGCGGTCGCGATCGGTGTGGTCGCCGGAATGATTATGAATCTGAACCAAAATAACCGGTTGGTTTGGACAGACAGCGGGATCCTGCTCAGCTTGGTATTGTTCGGTTGGTTGTGCGTGGCGACCGCGACAGAGTTTTTCTATCGACCGGCCAGTCGCGGCCGGAAAGCGTTTTACATGACGCTGGCCAGCCTCGGTTTTTTGATGTTAGCGCTCTTCGGCGTCATCTTTAGTTCGCACGGGGTGAGCTGATGCAGCTGCAGATGATTGGATGCAGCCACCACGATTCGGCCGTCGATTTTCGCGAGCGTGTGGCATTTACGAATGACCAAATTGGAACGGCGCTAAACGAATTTCGTCGCCGGTTCCCTGACGGCGAATTGGTGTTGATCAGCACCTGTAATCGCACCGAGCTGTACACGACCGCCGACGACCAAGGTTCACCTGACCGCGATGCGGTCGTCTCGTTCCTTGCCGAACAGCATTCTTTGCCCGCCGATGACGTCGTTGAACAGATGATCTATCGCAGCGGTCACGATGCGATCGAGCACCTGTTCACAGTTGCGTCGAGTCTCGACAGCATGGTGATTGGCGAATCACAGATTCTGTCGCAAGTCAAACAAGCGTACGAACTCGCATGCCAACTCGGATCGGCGGGCCCGCTAACCCACGCGGTGTTCCAAGCGGCCAACCACGCCGCCAAACGCGTACACACCGAAACTGATATCCATCGCCGCCGGGTCAGTGTGCCCAGTGTGGCTGTCGGTGAAGTCATCCCCGAAGTGTTCGACAGCCTGGTCGGCAAACGTGTGCTGATCTGTGGTGCGGGGGAGATGGGCGAAGAAACACTGCGTTACTTGATCCAGGCCGGCGCCAATAACGTCGTGATTCTGAATCGCAGTTTGGATCGAGCGAAAAACTTGGCCGAAGCCTTCGGCGTTCAACATGCTCCCTGGGAAACGTTCCTCGATCAAGTTGTCCAAGCGGATGTGATCGTGGGGACCACCTCCGCGACGACGCCGATTCTGACCGCTCAACAATTCGAATCGATTCGGTCACGTCGAAAAGACCGAGTGCTGTTGGCGCTCGACTTGGCAGTCCCACGTGACTTCGACGCGGCGCTCGACGAGTTTCGCAATCTGTACCTGTATCAGATCGATGATTTACAAGCCGCCTGCCAACGGAACCGCCATGAGCGGGAAAAAGAATGGCCCAAGGCACAGCGAATCATCACGGAAGAGACCAAACGTTTGCTGACTGATCTGAATCATCGTGCGACCGGCCCGGTGATCAAAAGGCTGCGCGAACAGGCTCAGCAGATCAAAAAAGACGAACTCGAACGTTTGCTTCCGAAGTTAGAACTGCTCGGCGGTGAGCCGGCGTTGCGGAGCGAGATCGAGAAGAGTTTGGATCGGATTATCAACAAACTCTTGCATCCGCCACTGGCGTCGTTGAAAGAAGACGCCGCTGAAGGCCATCAAAAAGGGCTCGTCAAAGCCCTTCGAGAACTGTTCCGACTGGACTGATCAGAACACGGGTGATGGGTTGGGCACTCACCAAGCTTGGTGATCAGTCCCAATCCTCTTCGTCTTCTTCCTCTTCTTCCCAGTCGTCGTCTTCTTCGTCGCCGTCGTCGTCCCAGTTTTCTTCGTCGTCTTCGAAGTCATCGCCGAAGTCTTCTTCGTCGTCGTCCTCATCGTCGACTTCTTCCCAGTCGTCGTCGTCGTCTTCTTCATCGTCGTCGAGGTCATCTTCGTCCTCGTCGTCATCCTCTTCCTCATCGACGTCGTCGTCGACATCATCCCAATCTTCGTCTTCTTCTTCGTCGTCGTAGTCAGGCTCGCCTTCGTACAGCTCGTCCTCTTCGTCTTCAATGACGGCCACTGGCTGAACTGGCAATGGTTCAACGCCCCACCAAAAATTGGTGGTGATCGGATCGGTAACGTTGGCTCCAGACGCGGTGCTGGCTACAGACGAGGCAACAAGGCTCACGACTGACTCCTTCTTGATGTCGATATTACTTGAGGTCGAAATTTGAAGACGATGATTCGGGTTCCGGTTCGACAGCATCATCTTGTAAGGGATCCCAGTCGATCGGTGGTAATGCGTCGGTGGACGGAAGCCCAAAGACTTCCAAAAAATGTTTCGTAGTATCGTATAGATACGGTCGGCCGAGCTCTTCGCTCCGTCCAGAAATTCGAATTAAATCGCGTTCCATCAGTTGTCGCAACAACTCGCCGCACGCTACCCCGCGAATCGCTTCCACATCAGCGCGTGAAACCGGACCACGGTAGGCAACAACTGCCAGCGTCTCCATCATCGGCGATGATAACCGAATTGCTGAAGGTAAATGTTCAAGTCGGCCAAGCCAGGGCGCATAGGCTGCTCTGGAAAGCATCCGGTATCCGCCAGCTACCTGCTCGATTCGAATCGCTCGGCCCAAATCGTCGTAAAGTTGGTTCAATTGGCGGACCAGTGTACGGGCCTCGGTTCCATCCGCCAAGTGAGCCATTTGGGCCAGTTTTCGCGTGGTCAACGGGTTCTTGGCAAGCAACAACACCGCTTCGACTCGCATCCGACGTTGGATCGGGTCCTCATCGATCTTGGCAGCCGCCCCCGACGGTTCTTCACCCTGTGATGCAGATTCTTCGGCCAGACTTGAGGGCTGGGCGACACTGTAGGGCCGCCGACAATGGGGCTCAGACAGACGGTGCCAAGCTCGCTCACCCCACGATGGTGACGAGAGGGGATGCTGAAACGCACTTCGGTAAGGCTGGAACTGCATGACCTCGTCGAAAATCCATCGGCTAGTTTTTATCTTAAACTGTTGTCCCGGTCCGTGTTATCGTAGCGACTGAGGGCTTGATCGTCCTTCAGCGAGAGCCACAACCTTCGGTCCCCATTCGCTTTTTTATCACACAACGTGTCTACGACGGATTCCAACCTTTCACGCTCGCGAACGAATCCCCGATTTCGCAACTCTCGCAAAAAGATGGTCGTCATCGCGAGCATCTTTGCGGTGGTGTTGGTGGGCGGGGTCGTTCTATTCAAAGGGAACGTCACCGGTGTCGAATTCGCACCCAGCCATTTTCAAACTCGCGAGTTTTCGTTTTACGAAATCCCTTTGTTGCATGTCCAAATCTCACCGATCCGTCGCTCGGTGGTTCAAGATCCTGTCAGCAAGCAACTGCTCGCCGATTCATTGATTTCGTTCCCTCGTGGACAGAAACCCAAGCAATGGCATCTCGTTTGGATCCGGCGAGGACCGACGATGACGCCCGCCATCGCATCGCTTTTGATCCAATCGCTATCCGTTTTTGATCGCGGCGGCGTGGCTTTCTGGGTGGATTGGAACAAATCACATCCACAACGTGCCGCCGTGCTGTGGCCACAAATCCAGAAACTTGCCACCCGCGAGTTGTACGTATTGGTCCCACCATTGTTGGAACTGGCCAGAACGCTGCCGGGGGATGATGACGCGCCCAGTCTGACCCTGGCTGTCGATGAATTCATGGTGCAGCAAAATGCCGACTTGGTCAAAGACTTACGTCTGGCAAATCGAGATCGTCTTGCAGACGAAGTCCTACAAGATGCTCTCGCGGATTACCCCGACGCTGAAACCCTGCAATCGATGAAGCTGACTCGGCCCGAATGACCGCCCGATGATTTACCTGGACAACAACGCGACCACAGCGATGGACCCCGCCGTGATCGACGTCATCGCCGAAGAAATGCGCCGTGGTCCGCGAAACGCCTCCAGCCTGCATGCCCTCGGTCGGTCCGCCGCTGATGCTCTTGATGATGCGATCATTCGAATCGGCCGTTCGCTTGGCGCCGACCTCTCCCAACCGGGCGGCCCTCGTTTGATCCTGACAAGCGGCGGGACTGAATCCAACAATCTGGCGCTCGCCGGTCTTGCCGAACCTGAGACGCCGCTGGTCGTTAGCTCGATCGAGCATGCAAGCGTGTTGCAATTCGCCGAAACCCAACGCAAGCGAGGTCGCCAAGTCGGCTATATCGCTGTGAAGCCTGACGGAACCGTTGACCTCGAATCGCTCGATCAATGCCTTGGTCAGTTCGATAAGCCACTCGTCTCGGTCATGACGGCCAATAACGAAACCGGAATTGTCCAGCCCACCGCAGCGATCGCGGAACGATGTCGGCGGAACGGGGCTACCTTTCATGTCGACGCAACACAATCGATCGGCAAAATGGAGGTGTCCATCGCCAACATGTCCGCCGACGCGGTGACTTTTACCCCCCACAAATTTCATGGCCCCCAAGGCATCGGTGGACTGCTTTTGACGCCGGGCCTGAAATTACGTCCAGCACTTTTCGGTGGTGAACAACAACTGCTCAGCCGACCGGGGACAGAGCCGGTCCCCTTGGTTGTGGGGATGGCTAAAGCAATTGAACTTGCCGTGGATAACCTGTCAGAAAACTGTCAGCGAATCGTCAGCCTTCGTGATCATTTCGAAGATGCCCTGCTTTCAGGCATTCCTGGTCTTCTCATCCACGGAAGGAACGTAAGCCGTTTGCCGAACACAAGTTGCGTTTCGCTTGAGGGGGTGGATAGGCAGTCGATTTTGATGGCATTGGACATGGCCCAGATAGCTTGCAGCAGCGGGTCTGCCTGCAGCAGTGGCAGTAGCCCTCCGAGCCATGTTTTGACAGCGATGGGATGCCCCGAGTGGGCTATTGGCAGTGCAATTCGGTTCAGTGTCAGCCGGTTTTCCACTGCGACAGAAATTGACGAAGCTGCGGGACGTATCTGCCGTATTTACAACAAGTTAAGATCCTAAGAGATTGTTGAAAACTACGTGGAAAAGTCACTTGAAAAGCAAAGGGAGAAGCTAGAATAGGGCGTCCGCTGGATTGGCGAGGTTTGTCAGTTCTACCGCTTTCCAGCATTAAACCTTCCGGTTCGAACGTAACCCGCGTTGTGAATTCGCCCGTCAAACTACCGATCGACACTTTCCCGGTTGAACGACCGTTGCTGAAGCAGCGTCCGCGGGAAACCAAGCTGTCGTTTGATGGTCGCAATGCTTCGTTGCCAGTCTTTGTTGCTGGTGATGAAAACCGGTTGGTCGCTTTCGTTTGCCAATCCGACACGTCGATGTGGTCGACGGGACCATTGCTGTTGATTGGGCCAGAAGGTTCTGGAAAAACCACGATCGCATTGCATTTGGCCGCTCGCTGTTCGGCAGAAGCGTCGCTGGCTGATGACCCATCAGCGGTCAGGTATCTGTCAGCGCTTGATTTCGCGCGGGAATATGCGGACGCCGTTGCGGCGGACGACATTCCACACTTGCGACGCTCGATTGATAAAGCGGCTGTGTTGGTGATCGAAGATCTGCATTTGATCGCGGGCAAAACCGCAGCCCAAGACGAGCTGACCAGTCGGATCGACCAACGGATCCAACGCGGTGCACCGACGATTCTGACCAGTCGTCGTCTGCCAACTGAAACGCGGGCGATTCGGCCACAGCTTGCATCTCGAGCGGTGATTGGGCTGACGATTCCGCTCGCCTATCCACAGGCCGAAAGTCGTTTGGCTTTGTTGCGAGAGTTGTCGCTGGTGCGGGGCGTCGAAATCAGCGACGAACACTTGGCCTTGCTCGAGGCGGGCCTGCGAACGGAGGTCTCCGTACGCAGCTTAGATGGGGCGATCAAGCAAATCGATCTGCATTGCCGTATGACACAGTGCGGTGTGGATATCGCAGCCGTTCAGTCTGCGATCAATGCGGCTGGCGAGTTAAACGACATCGATCTGGGCAAGATCACGCGAACGGTCGCTAAAATTTGGGGCCATCGCACCCGAGATTTGCGAAGCGGTTCCCGCAAGCAATCGGTCGTCCGTGCTCGTTCGCTAGCAATGCTTCTGGCTCGCCGGATGACGCCATGCAGTTTGGACAAGATCGGCGATTACTTCGGCGGACGCGACCACTCGACGGTCCTTCACGCGATCCGCAAAACGGAATCGCTGTTGGAGTCTGATGCGGATCTCAGCCGCATCATGCACGAAGCGAAAGAAAAGCTGGCTGCCTAGCAGCACCTCTACCGCGCCAGCATTACTTGCACAACACGCCCGTTGCCTTCGGTCTGACTGCCCCAGTCGTACCAACATCGGTACACGAATGAGCTGGTATCAGAGCCCATCAACTAATTGACAGGCTCTGTCCCCGTCAGAAATCCCCACGCCAATTCAGGCTGACGGGGACAGACACCGTCACCGTTTCTGCCCTCTGCTGAGCGTTTTCTCACCGCCCAGTTCTCACCGCCCCGAATCATCCATCGACCGCCGGGAAACGTTGTCTGTTGCGTCCTCTACACCGTGACGGGGTCTGGCCCCGCAACGTTTCTCGCATCCAAGCAAACAGGTCCTATTGCGTGACGGGGACAGAGCCTGTCACGGCTTCGTGGGTGTCGCGGGGTCTGTCCCCGCACCCTGTTCTCGCTAGCTAACACGTGCCGATTGGCTGACGGGGTCTGGCCCCGTCACGCTCTGGCCGCCCGAGTCTTTGGCAGGGTCTGTCCCCGTCGAAGATTCGGATACACAGCAAAATCACCCGCTATGCCCCCGCTGCCTGCCGGCGAAAATCGCTACACTCCCGACGATTGGACTGAATCGAAGTTTGCTAGCAATATTGGTTAAAGAATGCTGATGCTGTTCTGTCGGGACTGCCGACGGAACGTCACAGGACCGTGTCTGGCTACCGCTACGATTCGCAGCTAGCCGTACCAACAGGGGCAAACCCTGCCGTGACGGGGACAGACACTGCCACTCCTATCAACTCTTCCAAACAGCTTATTTGCTATCACCACTAGATTGATCACTCGGCTTTTCCAGCGTTTTTTCGCTGTGGAAAACTTGTGCATCAACTGTCAGCCTATCGTTGATCCTCCTGTTCACGGTAAATCCGCTGACTACCGGAGTGTTAGCCACTGTCAGCCTTTGAGTGACTTTCGCACTGTCCCTCGACGCGTCACCGACAGGTTTTCCACGCTCGGTTTATTGGCGTAACTCTTTTGCTAGCCTTTGGTTTTGAATCCAAGTCGGGCGTTACTGACAACTTCGGCGGACGTATTCTTACGACGACGATAAATAAAAATTTAAGACAACAATAAAAGTCCAACGCCTCGCACCAGCTGACCGAGCGAAGTGGATGACCATCCACGCTATCGCTACCGGCTCGATGCGTTACAACATGAAGGCAGTCGAAACTCCATTCCTTTGCTTTTGCTACGCAACATGAAAATCTCGTGTGCTCGTGAACCTCTGACCAATGCCTTCTCCTTGGCCGCCAGCATTGCGCCGTCACGATCGCCCAAGGAAATCTTGACCAACGTGAAGTTCACAGCTTCGGGTGGAAAGCTGATTTTGACCGCTACGGACATGGAAGTCGGCATCCGCTTGGAAGTCGAAGACGGGATCGATATCGAAACCGAAGGCACCGCACTGTTGCCGGTTCAGCGAACCATGGCCATCTTGCGAGAGAGCACCGACGAGACGATCACGCTGGAGACGGACGACACCGGAATCCTGCTGAAAGGCGATCGCAGCAAATTCAATCTGCCCGCTGGCAACCCCGATGAATTCCCGCCAGTGGTGTCCTTCGAAGAGGAAAAATACCACGTGCTGTCCGCCCGACTGTTCCGCACGATGGTTCGCCGGACTGTATTCGCGACGGATACTGACAACACCCGGTTTGCCCTTGGTGGGGTGCTCTTGGAACTTTCCGAAGGGACCGTGACAGCTGTCGGCACTGACGGTCGCCGCCTAGCCTGCATGGAAGGCGAGGGCGAATCGGTCGGTGGTCACGAAACGGTTGGTAACAACACAATCGTTCCGACACGGGCGATTCAGCTGATGGAGCGGGCGGTTGACCCCAACGATGAATCGATTGACATCGCCGCTCGTGCAAGCGACCTATTGTTGCGAACCAAGAACGCGGTGATTTACTCACGACTCGTCGAAGGACGGTACCCAACCTGGCGTCAGGTCTTGCCACAGCGTGAAAACGCGGTGCAGCTGGACATGACCGTCGGACCGGTGTTTGCCGCCCTTCGCCAAGCGTCGATTGTGACCGATCAAGAAAGTCGCGGAATTGACTTTACGTTCGGTGATGGGACTCTAAAGCTAGAAGCCAGCACGAAAGACATCGGTCAATCACAGATCGAATTGCCCGTGGCCTACGATGGGGAACCGATCACGTTGACTTTGGATCACCGTTATCTGGCAGACTTTTGCAAGGTTCTCGACCGCGAACAGCCGTTCCAAATCGAGATCGAATCTGGCGCATCGCCAGCATTGCTGAGCACCGAAGATGGTTATCGCTACGTGATCATGCCGATGTCACGCGATCGATAAGCCGACCGTACATTCGTTTCTACCCGATTCCACCAAACGCGGAAAAAGAAAAGTGTCTAGCGGAGCCAACCAACTGGATCAGTTGAAACAATACACCACCGTCGTTGCAGACACTGGTGACTTTGAATCGATGCGAGAGTTCGAACCGCAGGATGCCACGACCAACCCGTCGCTGATTCTGGCCGCCTCGGGCCAACCACAGTACGAGTACCTGATCGATCAGGCGATCGAAGAGCACGCGTCGAAGTCGATGTCGGACTCCGAACGAGTCGCGTCGATCATCAACCGCGTGTTGATCTTGTTCGGCAAGGAAATCTTGAAGATCGTTCCAGGACGCGTTTCCACCGAAGTCGACGCTAGCCTGTCGTTCGACACCAAGGGCACGATCGACTTGGCCCATCATCTGATCGACCTTTACAAACAAGAAGGCATCGAACGCGATCGCATCCTGATCAAGATCGCGTCGACTTGGGAAGGCATCAAAGCAGCCGAACAACTCGAGAAGGAAGGCATTCACTGCAACCTGACGCTGTTGTTCTCGTTGTCGCAAGCGGTTGCATGTGCCGAAGCCAACGTGCAACTGATTTCGCCATTCGTCGGTCGTATTTACGACTGGTTCAAAGCGTCGACCGGGCAAGAGTACACCGGTGCGGACGATCCCGGTGTCCAATCGGTCCAGCAGATCTACAACTACTACAAAAAGTTCGGCTACAAGACCGAGGTCATGGGAGCCAGCTTCCGTAACGTTGGTCAGATCACCGAATTGGCTGGCTGCGATCTGCTGACGATCAGCCCGAAACTGTTGGCCGAACTCGCCGGATCGACCGATCCGATCGAAAAGAAATTGGACGAATCGGCCGCGGCATCGAGCGACATCGAGCGTTTGGAACTGGACGAAAAGACGTTCCGTTTCCTGTTCAACGAAGACGCGATGGCAACCGAGAAGACGGCCGAAGGCATCCGCAAGTTTGCGGCCGACATGCGAAAGCTCGAAAAGTTGATCGCCGACAAGGCTCAAGCCGCTGTCTAAGCGATGGCATAAACAGTCAAGCCGCCGGGCGATTGTCACGGCGGCATGCGTGTTTGAAATCCCGATCCCGTAACCTTTTTGGTTTGCCGACGACTCGATGCCACCATCGAAAAAGAACGACCAGGAAAAGAAGGGTGCTCAGCGGATCGGAAATCTGGTCAGCCAGCTAATGTCCCGACGCGGCTACGCTCAGTCCGCCGTCAACGACGAATTCTTGGCTGCGATCACCGCAGCAGTCGGCCAGGGCATCGCGAACGAGATCACCGTCGGCAAACTCAATCGCGGCGTACTGAAAGTCTTCGCCAGTGACTCGGTCACGATCCAAGAGCTGACGTTTCAAAAGCGGATGATCTTGCGGCGGATTCAATCCACGATGCCACAAGCCAAAGTGACGGACATTCGTTTTGCCGTTTTGACCAAGTAGGCTTCATTGGAGTGATTCGGCCGGTCTGATAAGATCCCGAACATGACAACTCAAGATACAAGTGAAGTCCCACAGGACTTGGTCGACGCCGCCAACACGCTGTTGGACTGGCATTGGCAGGAAACTCAAGTCGGCGGGCAAGCCTGGCAAATGGCGGTCGCCAGCGATCCAGATGCGATGTTGGTCGATGCTTGCGAACGACAGGACGCCGGCGAGGAAGGTGTCATCGATCCGTTTTGGGCGACGACTTGGCGAGCCGCCGCGGGCTTAGACCAGTTTATCGGCGAATTAGATCTCGCCGGTAAACGAGTGCTGGAGCTTGGCTGTGGGACAGGCCATGTCGGAATCGCGGCGGCACTTCGTGGGGCCAGCGTGATCTTGACCGATGGGGTAGAAGACCCACTGCATCTGGTGCGGATGAGCAGTTACCCCGTACGAGATCGATGTGAGATTCAGCGGCTGCGTTTTGGGATGGACCGTCTCGACGAACGATTCCCGATCTTGCTAGGGAGCGATGTCACGTACCAGCGGCAACTCTGGCCGGAGTTGATCGAGTGCATCGATCAGCATCTCGCGCCCGGTGGCGTGGTGTTGTTAAGCGATCCGTGTCGCATCATTGGCAACGAGTTCAGGGAGTGGATCAAAGCTCACCCGTTCAGCTATGTCGAGCACAAGGTCCAGATGGAAGACGATCCGGAGCACCCGATCCGAGTCATGGAGCTACGCCGCAAAGGCGACTAGATGTTGTCAGCGCACGGCCGGCGAATCTACCAACGGAAGAACGGCCAAGGACCGGGCGAGTCTTCTTGGGGAGAGACGCAAACGTAGCCGTCGCTTTGGGCCATCGCGACGAGGTCTCCAGAGCCTTTTGCCGGGACGAGTTCCGCCAGTCCAGGGCCAACGAGACGGGCGAGCAGCATCGCGTGAAGTGGGATCGTCTTGCGGATCGGTTCGACCAGCGTTGCCAATTCGGGCTTGGACATCCAGTGCTGACAACCGGCCATCTTGCGGATCAGTGGCACGGCGAAGCGATGGCAATTGATGGTCGCACTGACAGGGTTCCCAGGTAGTGCCAAGACCAAGCCACCGGCTTTGGTGACCGCACCCAAGATCGGCTTGCCAGGGCGAATCGGCAGGCCGTGAAAGCGAATGTTCGCACCGGCATCAGCGATCACGTCGGGGACATAGTCATAGTCACCTTTGGAAACGCCGCCAGTCATCAGCACGACGTCGGCTTCGCGAACCGCTTGCTCGAACGCTTCCGTCAACGCGTCACGATTGTCACGAACGTGCTCTTGTTTGACGACATCAACATACGCGAGTTCCGACATGATCGCGGCGACCGCGGCGGCGTTGCTGTTGCGAAGTTGCCAAGGCGAAAGCGACTTCGTTGCTGGCGGCAAGACTTCATCGCCAGTCGTCAGGATTGCGACACGAAGCTTACGTAGGACTTTGGTGGACGTGATGCCGAAGTTGGCGAGTGCGGCGGTCAGGGCCGATGTAACGACCAGGCCGGAATCGAGAACAGCGTCGCCGACGGCGGCATTTTCACCTTGGCGACGGATGTGGTCGCCTTCTTTGGTGAGTTCCAATGCGGTCGGCAGGAATCGAATGCTGTTTGGCGATTCGACGGTGTCTTCGCGTTTGACGACCGCTTGGCACTCACTGGGAATGACCGCGCCGGTGAAGATTCGGATCGCGTGACCAGGCTTCATCGTCGGCGGCTGCACACCGGGCGGACATTGGTCGCTGACAGGCAGGTCGACATCGGATTGCAAATCTTCGAGTCGGATCGCATATCCGTCCATCGCCGAAACATCAGCCGCGGGGCTGTCACGATCCGCCAGAACGGGTAATGCCAGCACCCGACCGCACGGCAAATCGACCGTGTCGATTTCGCTCACGACCGCCAATTCATCGGCGACCGCCAGTAGTGCAGATTCAGGATCCGAGAATGCAAACAGGTCGTTCATAGATCAAGACGTAGGGATTGAAGATCGGCGGGCGTGTTGATGTTTCGTGTCGAAGACTCCGGCAGCGAAACCCGGCGGGCGGCGAGACGTTTGAGCAAGTGCTGTAGTCCGTACTGACCTTGCTCGATCGAACGACGGATCGAAGGCAGAACGGTAACAGGGTAGATGCCGATCAACGGTTCGTACACGATCGGGCCGTTTCCGGCGGCACACAGAATCGTCGATCGGTCGAGCAAAAACGCCTGATGCAAGGTGCGGAGCTCGTCCACTTGCAACAAGGGTGTATCAACCGCGGTGAAGATACAACCACTCAATTGGTTTTCGGCGGCGTAACAAAGCGACGCCAAAATGCCCGAAATCGGCCCCCGCGAAGGCTGTGCATCAACAATCCGCTCGTGCTCGTGCTCGTGCTCGTGCTCGTGCTCGTGCTCGTGCTCGTGCTCGTGCTCGTGCTCGTGCTCGTGCTTCGCCGCTTCACGAAGCATTGATTCCTCAGCCAGCGAGACACAGACTTGCCCCGTCACCAATTCCAACCTTCGTACCGCGTGTTCCAAGAACGTCTTGCCAAGAAACGTTGGGCCGGAACCATGCGGACGATGAAGTCGTTCGCTCGGCAATTCGAGCGTCGCTTTCTCGCGGCCCATCCGCGAAGATTGTCCGCCGCAAAGGACAACGCCAAGCAACCGGTCGTCCGGCGCTGGGGGCATGACCGGCTTGGTGCCGGTCATGCGTTCTGTTTGTCGATGACGTCTTCGACCCAGGACTTGCCTCGCATCATCGTGGGGAATCCGATGGTCGGTGCGCTCAGCAAAGCGACGTGGCGAAGGTCATCGGCTGAACAACCGGCTTCGAGCGCTTTGCGACAATGGGAATGGGCAGCGCCTTCCAGTCCGGCGCCCAGCGAGATCGCCAGCTTCACCAACGCGACTTCGCGATCTGACAACGGGCCGGCGTCCTTGGCCGCCTTGCCGAACGATTCATAAGCCTGCATCAGTTCCGGATGGTCTTCATGCATTTTCTGATATCGCTTCGGGATCATGGCGTTTTCTCGATCGCGTCAAGTAAAGAATCAATCGTGTATGGATCCGCTGTTGCGGCGACTTGGTATCCCAGGTCGGTTAACACCTTGGCCGTCTTTGGCGACAGCGCGGCCAAGCGGGCACGATGAAGTATTGGACCATAAAGTCGGTGCAGATTGTTTGCCGTCGCGCCGCTAGTAACGGTGATCCAGTCGATGCCACCTTCGCCAAGCAACGTTTCAAATTGACCGTCCGGCTGATCAACATCGACGTTTTGATAGGCGGCGACTTCGTGAACGTCCGCCCCGCAGCGAGTCAATCGGATTGGCAATTCGTCACTGCCGCGACTGGCGCGAAAGATCAAGAAGCGTTGACCGTCCAAGCTGGAGAGGTTTTCTTGCAGGGATCCGAGCAAGCCTTCGGAACTGAATCGATGAGGGATCAGGTCGGCGAACAGTCCAAACTTGGCAAGCGATTCGGCTGTCTTGCGTCCCACCGCGGCGATTTTGCAATGGGCAAGTTTTCTTATGTCGATCGATCGTGAACGCAGTCGTTCAAAGAACGGCGGGATCCCGTTGTGGCTGCAGAAGATCAGCCAATCGGTATCGTCCAGTCGATCGATCGCGGCATCCAAGACGCTTGGATCATCAACGGGGGAAATCTCGATTGCCGGGGCGATGATGGGCGTGCCCCCCCGAGCCCGGATAAGCGCCGCCATCGAATCGGCTTGATGTCGGGGACGCGTGACGGCGATCGTTTGACCGGCGAGTGGCAGCTGCTTGCGAAGTTGTTCGATCGGCTCGGCCAGCTCTGAAACTTTGCCAATGATCGCGATTACGGGAGGACGAAAACGACTGGCCGGGGTCAACCGGTCGACGACTTCATCCAAGCGACAATGGATCGCACGCTGATCAGGCAAGCTGCAGCGGCGTACCAGAGCAACCGGCGTGGCGCGGTCCATTCCGCCAGCGATCAATGCTTCCGTCCAAACCGGGGCGGTCGTGACGCCCATGTAGATCACAAGTGTTCCAGGGAATCGGGCTAACACGTTCCAGTCGATCGCCGATTCTGCTTTGCCGGGTTCCTCGTGACCGGTGACCAAGGCGACCGCGGAGGCGTATTTGCGGTGCGTGATCGGGATGCCGGCGTAGGATGCCGCGGCCAAGGCGGCGGTGATGCCGGGGATGATTTCGAACGGAATGTTGGCTTCGATCAGCGCGTCAACTTCTTCGGCGGTGCGGGCAAACACGGCCGGGTCGCCGCCTTTCAATCGCGCCACGACTTTGCCATCACGGGCATGACGCAGCATTTCGTCGATGATCTCAGTCTGCTTCCAAATTCGCGAGTGCCCGTGTTTGCCGACGCAGATGTGTTCGGCTTGAGGGGCGTGGGACAGCAGACTCGGGTTGCTTAGTCCGTCATACAGGACAACGTCCGCTTGCGCGAGTGCCGCCGCACCCCGCAAGGTAAGTAGCTCGGGATCGCCCGGACCGGCGCCGATCAAATAAACGTAGGGATTCATCACTCCAATTGAACCCATTCGTTTCCGGTGGTGCAGGAGGGGGGACAGATTTTCCCTGTCAAACGACGATTCGCCGATCTTCCCCATGCAAATCTTTGCGAAACGGCTTCAATCCGAAAGGTTTAGCGGAGGGATGCAAAGCGGAGGGCCGATGCAACTCAACCCACGACATCGATGCAGTACCGCGCGATGTCGTTGACATGGTCGAGATCGGTCCCCCAACTGCCACCGTTTGGTCGTCACCCACGCGGCCTTTTGCTGGCGCAGTAGAATGTGACGCAAACAGCGATCGGGCGGATTTGTCAAGTTTTCTGGCACCCAATCGGGCGGGCAAGAAAAGTTATCCCTGGACACATCGCCAGCGCATCGCCATACTACGCGGCTCGATTCAAACCGATCAGATATCAAAACACATCAAAATCACGCTTTCCGGCAAAAGTTAACAGAGAAAGATGCCAAACACCGCAAGTGCAAAGAAACGGTTGCGTCAGAACGAAAAGCGTCGTCTGCACAATCGCACGCTCCGCAGCCGTATGCGGACTCAACTTCGTAAGGTTCGCGAAGCCGTCGCTTCTGGCGACGGAGAAAAGGCACAGACCGAATACCGCATTGCAGCAAAACGTCTGGATCAAGCTGCCGCCAAGAACCTGATCCACAAGAACGCCGCCGCTCGCGGTAAGAGCCGCTTGAACAAGCTGGTTAAGACTCTCGCTTAATTGCGAAGCGATAGAAAACAAACGTTAGCGTCCTCCGATTCGTTCGAAGGACGCTTTCTTCGTTTGTGGATCCGCCACTGCAGCGTCAGCATCGAATCATGTGACGCGTTAGGGCTGTTTGACCGAAGCGTATTCAATCGGCTGTTCCGGCAGCGATGACAAGAACACTTTGCCATACGGCTTGGTGCAAACTCTTGGGTCCAGCACGACGACCATCCCGCGATCGGAACGGGTTCGGATCAGTCGGCCGACACCCTGGCGGAACTTGATCGCCGCTTCAGGCACCTGGTACTCGACAAACGGATTGCCGCCGCCAGAACGGATCGCTTCCAACCGAGCTTCGAGCAGCGGGTGATCGGGTACGGCAAAGGGCAGCTTGGTGATGATGACGTTGGTCAGTGCCGATCCGGGAACGTCGACGCCTTGCCAGAAGCTGTCGGTGCCGAACAGCACACCCGGTTCACGTTTAAATGCGTCGACCATTTGTGTCCGATTCTGATCGCCGCCTTGGGTGTATAGCGGCAACTGGCGTTCGGCAAAGTGACGCGCCAACCGGGCCGCACATAGCTTCAGCAATCCGTAGCTGGTAAACAGCACAAACGCATGACCGTTGGATTGGTCGACGTACTTCTTGATCTGTTCGGGTAGCTGTCGCTCGAACAGTTCACGTTCACGCGACGGGTCAGGCATGTCGCGAACAATGACGACTTTCGATTGCTTGGCATAATCGAATGGGCTGCCGACACGGACCGACATGCCGCCGGTCAGTCCGATCCTTGATCGAAAGAACGAGAATTTGTCGTCATCGCCTGAAGCGATCGTCGCGCTGGTCATCACGACACTGCGAATGGCTTTGTCTTGGAACAGGCATTCGCGAAGTTGGGCGCCCACATCGATCGGCGACGACGACAATTCGACGCGGTCCATCCCCGAGCGTGATGGCTTGGATTCGATCCAATACACGGTGTCATCGTCGCGTTGGCGGATCCAGCGGTCTAGCGACGACGCCAGCAGCACCAGGCGATCGTGGGCCGATTCGAAGTCCAACCGGTCGGCTTCGTCGCGTTGGCCATTGGCTTGCATCGCCAGCTTTTTGGCGAGCTCATGCATCGGCTCGCTCAGCGGATTGCTAACGATGTCCGGTTGGCGAACCCGCCCGTTGGATCCGCCGTGATCACGCAGCCAATCCAAAATGTCCGCAAAAAACTCGCTGTGGGCAAAGCGAATCCGATCGACCAGTTGCTGTAGACCAGTCAGCCCTTTGTCGACAAGCAGGCCTTTTTGATTGCGGTCGTTGTAGAGTCGATCAAGTAAAAACAAAAACTGACCGCTGGTTAAACGCAGGCCCAAGTGGTCGCCCGCGGCAGCTTCGATGGTGTGGCATTCGTCCAGGATCACCGCGTCGTAATCGGGCAGCATCGAGACGCCTTCACGGCGGAGTGCCAAGTCACTGAAAAACAACGCGTGGTTTACGATCAACAGCTGTGCGTGCTGGGCGCGACGACGGGCCTTGAAGTAAAAGCAGTCGGCGAAGTGGTCGCACTGCTTGCGCAGGCAATTGCCGGTGTCGCTGACGATCTCGCTCCAGACTTCACCGTCCGGCCGCACCGGCATGGTGGCGAGCGAACCGTCGCTCGTATCGTGCGTCCACGCACGAATTTTATTGAGCTGCTGATACTGGTGATCCGATCCTAACATCGACGTCATTTTGGCCATCGTGCGGTCCAGACGGCGTTTGGACAAATAGTTGCCGCGGCCTTTGACCAAGATGCTGGAAAACTCGCGGGGGATGACGCTGTTGAGTAGCGGCAGGTCTTTGGCGATCAGTTGTTCTTGCAAGCTGATCGTGTGGGTGGCGATCAAGACCCGCGGCTTGCGATTGTCGTTTTCGTCTTCGCTGTTGCGGATGATCGCTTCGCCGGTGGCATGCAGAATCGCAGGGACGAGGTAAGCAAAGCTCTTTCCCGTTCCGGTGCCAGCTTCGGCAACTAAGTGTTTACCGGTTCGCAAAGCCGTCGCGACCGCATCCGCCATCTCCAATTGTTGGGAGCGTGGCTCGTACCCAGGCAAGCGCGCAGCGATTCGCCCTTCGGATCCGAGAATGGATGAAACGGTCAGTTCAGGATCGGACAAGTTTGCAAGCGGGTAGGGCGGTCGTCGATGCGGGGGCAGGTCGCAACCGGCAGAGTACCAAAACCGAGCGATGGCGGACAGCGATCGCGGGAAGCAACCAAGCGATCACCGAGAGCGGGATCACGCTCGTACGTCGTAGATCTGAATCGGGCAGTAAGCGATCCAAGCCAAGTTGATTTGCTAGCAAATATGCGGCTTCGGTAAAGCGTTCCGGGGGAGGGGACTCGCGATTGGCAGCGTTCTAAGATGCGGTTGGTATGTGGTGACCGTATGTGTCCCATTGCCCGCGATAAAGCAGGTGTCCCCAAAAGAAATCAGTCGCCAACAAGTTTTCCACGCTTGTTTGCTTGTGACTGGTAGCAGTCGCGGGTAAGTTTCACGGTCGGTGTTTCCGACCGGTCCGACCAGGGGGGTGGCGGTCGAGCGGACGGGGTGTCAGCGGTAACCAACCGCACCATCATCGCCAACAATTTCAAACGTGGCAAAGAAGGAAGCAGAAGATGGCTAAGAAGAAAGCAACCAGCAAAGGTCCTAAGGTCGATCCAAACCTGAAAACGATTTTGGAACGCGAACCGGGCTTGGCGACCACCCTTCAGCAAATCGACAAGACCTTTGGCGAGGGAGCGATCATGCCCCTCGGTGCGACCGGTCACTTGACCATCGAGGGCATCCAAACGGGCAGCCTTTCGCTGGACATGGCACTTGGCGGTCAGGGAATTCCACGTGGACGGATCATCGAAATCTATGGGCCAGAATCGAGCGGTAAAACGACGTTGGCTTTGCACGTTTGTGCGGAAGCGCAAAAGGAAGGTGGCATCGCGGCAATCGTCGACGCCGAACACGCGTTTGATCCAACCTGGGCCAAAAAGCTGGGCGTCGAGTTGGACACGCTGCTGGTCAGCCAACCGGGCAGCGGTGAAGAAGCGATGCAGATCTGCGAGATGCTGGTCAAAAGTAACGCCGTCGACGTCATCGTGATCGACTCGGTCGCGGCTTTGGTTCCCAAGAAAGAACTCGAAGGTGAAATCGGTGACAGCCACGTCGGTTTGCAAGCACGTTTGATGAGCCAAGCGTTGCGTAAGTTGACCGGTGCGATCGCCAAGAGCAAATGTGCCGTGATCTTCATCAACCAGATCCGTGAAAAGGTCGGTGTGATGTTCGGTAGCCCCGAAACGACGCCTGGCGGTCGGGCATTGAAGTTCTACAGTTCTTGCCGAATCGATGTTCGCCGTATCGGTGCACTTAAAGATGGCGAAGAACAAGTCGGTCAGCGCGTAAAAGCCAAGATCGTCAAGAACAAAGTCGCACCTCCGTTCCGCATCGCCGAGTTCGACATGATGCACAGCAACGGTATCAGCTACGAAGGCGACTTGTTGGACCTCGGCACCAATCACAAGATCATCAACCGCAGCGGTGCGTGGTTTAAGTACGGCGAAACCTACTTGGGCCAAGGGAAAGAGAAAGCACGGAATTTCTTGATCGAAAACACCGATGTCGCTGAAGAGATCAAGAACAAAGTCATGGCCGAAGGCGGCTTCGGACCACCGGTTGACGAAGCCCCAATGGTCGATGACGCGAGCGAGTTGGATTCCGAAGAAGTCACCAATTCGTAAACTTCATCGCGACAAACGTAGACGCGCTAGTCACGGGATTTCGATTGCCAGTTTCGGCATCCAGAACCTTGTCTAGCGCCAATGCAGCCTGTCTAGCGCCATCTGCCTAACCCCATTGCGTGCGACGTGATCAGGTATCATGCGACGTTCTGCAAAGAACTCCCTCCCGATACCTTCCGTCGCAAGTTATGTCGCAAGAAAAAGTCTTGATCGTGATCGGTGATGCCACCGAGACATTGGACACGATGTATCCCTATTACCGCTTGATCGAAGCGGGGTTTAAACCGGTTGTTGCCGCGCCCGAAAAACGTCGCTACCAGATGGTCTTGCACGAGATCAAACCGGGCTGGACTATCACCAAAGAATGGGAAGGCTACACCTTAGACGCCGACGTCGCGTTTTCGGAAATCGATCCCGCGGAATACGTGGGCATCATGTTTAGTGGTGGTCGCGCTCCCGAATACATTCGCTATGACGAAGACTTGGTCCGTGTCACCAAGCATTTCTTTGCAGCCGGCAAACCGATCGCAAGCGTCTGTCATGGCGTCGAGATTCCCGCCTATGCCGACTGTGTTCGTGGCCGAAAAATGGCAACTGTTCCCAAGTGCCAATTCGATTTGGAAGTCTGTGGCGGGATCTTCGTCAACGAGCCGTGTGTGGTTGATGGCAACTTAGTTAGCGGTCGAACGTTCCATGACAACGGCCACTACATCGGACCTTGGATCGAACTGCTTGAGAACGCACGTGAAGCAGCGGCATTCCCAGCCGGACGTGATTGAGCAAGACTGGTGTGAAGGTTCAATCAACGGCAACTTTCACTTTCAAGATCCCACGCACAAGAAATCGATGGACGCGATTCCAGAATCAATCACCCGTGATGGCGAAACGGCTATCGTGATCCAGTGGTCTGACGGCAAGACCACAAGATGGACGGCAGCAAAGCTGCGGGCGGCGTGTCCATGTGCGACCTGTCGTGAAAAGAAACGCGGGCAATCCAAATCGCCCGCGATGCTTCCGGTTTTAAGTGCTGCGGAGGCCAAGCCGCTGACAATCGACTCGATGCGTCCCGTCGGATCGTACGCTTACAACATCGGTTTTAGCGACGGTCACTCCTCTGGTTTGTTCCAATTTTCGATGCTTCACGCTGATCAATAACCGCGTGAGGTTGTGGGGGATCGCCAGTAAACTCGGCTCCGTCGGCGCACAAAACCCGATCCGGATTTTCTCACGAACGTTGATTCGGGTTGGTATCAAACCCGCCGTTAGCTGCATTTTTGCACAGTGTTTGGCGTAAAAGATTGCCCAGTGGGGACCAGAGGCATCCTTGAACCCGAATTTACGCGGGTTTTTCCTATCTAATACCCCACCAGGGGGTGCAGGTTGCAGCGTGACGCAGATAGATTGGCGTTCGTCGTGAACGACCTGATGCGGCATAAATCCGCTAGGGCGTTTGCGGTTTTACCGCAACCAACTGATCTTTGAAAAGAAGTTCCCGATGTGCTTATTGGCCGTTCAGTATCAATTGGTCCCAGAAAGTCCGATTCTTGTTGCCGCCAATCGAGAGGAATATTTTGACAGGCCAAGTCTGACACCTTCGATCCAATCTGGAAAGCCCCGTGTCCTGTGTGGGATCGATCAAAAAGCTGGTGGTACTTGGCTAGGCGTAAACCAAAACGGTTTGTTTGTCGGGGTTTGTAACCGAGCGACAACGATGCCTTTGTTTGGGCAGCGTTCTCGTGGCTCACTCGCAATGGACTTACTCCGTTGCACCAGTGCGTCGCGAGCTTTGGAAAAAGCGCTCAACGAACTTGGCGAGACGCAATACGAAGGTTGCAACCTTGTGATTGCCGACGCGAAGTCGGGTTATGCAATTTATTCGGATCAACGTCAAGAAGTGGTCGATCTTCAACCCGGGTTGAACATCATCGGATCACACAACTTGAATGACCCCGATGACGAACGCGTCAGCATGGCACGTCGTCTGTTGACCCTGCAAACCTTGGATTCGCCGGTGAAATTCCTCGCCGTCGCGAGCCGCGTTTTTGCCCGTGCACCCGTTGGCCCTGGCCGACCAAGCATGGTTATTCGCAATAAAGATTACGGAACCGTCAGCAGTTCGTTGATCGCTTTGGGCGTCAAACCCCGCGACGCGATCTACCAATACAGCAACGGTGCTCCGGATCAAACCAAGTACGAAGACTGCTCGCCGATGCTTCGCGATATCCTCAGCCGTGGACTGCGTGAAGCTCGCACCAAAGCCAAAGTTGGTGCTTAAGCACTTCTGAACGATCTTTGCTATCTAACGAAACGCCGCATCGATTTGATGCGGCGTTTTGCGTTTCGGATGACAGCATCTCGGACTTGAGTCAAACTCAGAAAACTTCTCTATCTGCCAAAAGCATCGATCCCTAGACTCCCCAAAGTCGCTGGCGAAACCCCGTAACGGATGCGGATTTGCTAGCACTCTGACCAAAACCCAAACAGGGAGTTTTCGGGCATGGATGCCATTGCACGTCGCTCATTTGTGCTTGTGTGTTTGCTAACACTGGAGATCGGTTTTCCGGTTCTCTGTCACGGCCAAACCAAGCGAAGTCAGAACTTCTACGTCGAAGCCGAAACTCAAGCACTCGCCGACGCCGTTTGTGAACAAGCCGAACGTTCTCGCAAAGAACTCGCGATCTATTGGCTCGGAAAAGAGTTGCCACCATGGCCGCAGCCCTGTCCGATCACGGTTCACGCCGGTCCACGATTGGCGGCCCAAGGGGCGACGACCTACAACCCACGACCGGTTAGCAACTTCCGCATGGAAGTGATCGGGACAACCGAAAGAATTCTCGACAGCGTCTTGCCACACGAAGTCACTCACACGGTGTTGGCGACACACTTCGGACGCCCATTGCCACGTTGGGCCGATGAAGGCATTTGCACCACCGTCGAACACGCCGCCGAACGAAACAAACACGAACACAAACTGCGTGAATTCCTGCGCAGCAAACGCGGCATCGCGATGAACCGGTTGTTTCTACTGACCGAGTATCCGCAAGACATGCTCCCCATGTATGCCCAAGGCTATTCGGTTTGCCGCTTTTTGGTTGAACAAGAAGGCCCACATCAGTTCATTCACTTCTTGGAAGACTGGATGAAAACGAACTCGTGGACCAGCAACGTTAAGAAGTACTACGGCTACGATTCGTTGTCCGACCTACAGCAAAGTTGGCTCAATTGGGTTGCCGATGGCAGCGGTCCCGTCGACGCCTATGTTTCCAACACGCGACGATCAAACGGGGCTCAGCCAAGCGTTTCACTCGCCTCGGCAAACTTGGGGCAAAACGCCCCATCGCAAAACGCCGAGTTGTCGCTTAATGCCCCATACCAGCCTTCGCCGTCGACGGCACTGGCGGCCATCGGGAAAGGTCGCCAAACAGGCAACCGGCAAGACGCAGGGACTCCAATGGGTGGATCTACGATCGACAGTTGGTACCTGCGACAGCGTCAGCAAACAGCGGCAGGCAAAATTGCTACCAGTGACCGATCGGACGCCCCCCATGACGCCCGACCAAACACACATTTACTCGGCACCACCTCAGCTGGACGCAATTACATGCCGATGCAAACGAGATCCGACTACAGTGTGTCTCAACCACAAGACGAACTAAGATACGGACAATACCGCTAGTGGTCGCCCATGATTGGGTTCAACCATGAAATGAGACAAAGCACTAGTGGTAACACTACCGCGGTGAACGAAATTCTGCTATTTTCTGCGGTCTTCGAAATTCCTCCACTCTCACACCTGATTGATTGATGGCCAAGCCACACCACAAGTTGAAGAAAGCGAACCACGGACGTCGTCCGGCCAGCGCCAAAGCACGCAAGGCAAAACGCAAAAAGATCAAGACCTAAGCATTTCGCCGCTCCGATTTGACTCTACCTGCGGAAGCGACTGCCGTGGCCAAAACCGACTTTATTGTTGACCTTTCGTTGCTGGATCATGATCAGCCGACTGCTGATCTGGATGCCATTCGAGCGTTGAATCCTCAACGTCACGAGATGGAGCATCTGACGGGCATCTTGTATGAAGATGTCGAAACGCTTCGCTGCGCCGGGTACAAAGACGTCACCCACGACGAGTTCTGGGTGCGTGGTCACATGCCGGGGATGCCGGTCATGCCAGGCGTGATTCAGCTCGAAGCCGTCGCCCAATTGTCCAGCTTCTTTGCCCAAAAGCACGATTTGCTGGGGGCCGAGATGGTCGGTTTTGGTGGCGTTGATGCCGCCCGTTTTCGCGACGTTGTCGTTCCTGGTGATCGATTGGTGCTGATGATTCGCTTGACCAAAGCACGTCGCAACCGAATGATCGTTGCTGAATTCCAAGGCGTCGTCGGCGATAAACTGGTTGTCGATGGCACCATTCGCGGCATCCCGCTACCGGTTGCTGCTGTGAAAACTCACCTAGCCGCGCGAGCCGCGCAGAACGCTGTCTGATCCATCATCTGACTCTGATCATTTTCCGACTTCAGGCCGGATCGCTTCGATCGATTATGGCACCGTCCGAATTGGTGTTGCCGTTTGCGACCCTTCGCGGTCGCTAGCCAGCCCCGTTGAAGTCTACCAGGTTCGTTCTCCGGACCTGGACGCCAAGTATTTCCGGACGCTTGCAAAAGAAGAGCGTCTAGTGGGGTTTGTCGTTGGTCTGCCAATTCACTGCGACGGCCAAGAGAGCCAGAAAAGTCAGGAATCGCGGGCGTTTGCCCGTTGGTTGCATGACGAAACCGGGTTGCCGATCCGACTTTTCGACGAGCGATTCAGTACCGCAGCGGCGAAAGAACGGCTTCGAACCGGTTCGATGACGCGAAAGAAAAACAAGAAGCGGCTCGACGCTGTCGCCGCGCTCGTTCTGCTCGAGTCGTTTCTGGAAGCCTGTCGATATCACGAGACAGTGATGGGCCAATCAATCGAACAATCCGGTGGTGGTGCCGACGCACTCGAGGATTGATCGAATAAGACCTAGCGGACGAGGAGTTCATCAGGACATCACTCCTCGTCCAGTGTCAGCACGCGTTGAAACCCTTCGAGTCAACGAAGCTTTGCGAATAAGAGCCTTGAGCGGTTTGGCCACGCTGGCTCCGCAAAACATTGTCCTCTGCGGAAACTACCGCTGAGAACCGACGCATTAGGCGGCTTCCGCGAACAGGGTGTCGACCAGGTTTTGGAACCGGCGATCGGCTTCTTCACGACGGGCTTTACGCTCTGAAAGCGACCAGTTGGACCGGATGTCACGAACTCGACGCATGATCTCAGCGTCCGACAGTTGCAATTGATCAACAGTGTTCTCAGTTTGAGAAACGATTCGCGAATCCAGTACTTCAGTGTTGCAAACAGCGTTCATCATCTTTCAATCCCTCGTAAGAAAAGGGCCGACCAGTGCTGATCGGTTTTCGGGGTTCCGTTGGTTTGGCAACCGACCCAGTTGGTTGCCTTCTTTCGATTTTGTCAGTTCTTCTCGATCCGACGAATACAACTAATTGCAACCAGTGTGCCAATCAATGACCTAGAGCGGAAAAAATAGCTGAGAGTTCGCGGAAAAGATGCAAACTGCGTCGAAAACGGGTTGTTTCGACTTTGACGGCAGGAGAATCAGCCCAGCTGGGCGCTCAACTTTGGGTCATCCGCTGAGCAAACTTTCAAAGCTTTGAAAATTCTTCCACTGTCGAAGCGGCAGAATCATGATCGAAAACCGATCAATCTTGGCAAATCCGCTAATGCTTTGAATGAGCGTTCGCCAATGGGTGGGGCTTCCGTGACCACGAAGCTCCAAATATTGGATTTGGCCAGCCGCGTCGTAAATCATCCCCACGAGCTGGTGATCTGGGCCCGACCAAGCGATTGAGCCGTCCGGTTCGGTCAGGGCGGAGAGCTGCTCCAGTCGATCCATCGCCGCTTCGAATGTGGTGGGAATTGGCAGCTGACGGCCGGACAGAGTCTCGTCGGCAATTCCTTCTGCGACGGGACCGTAGACGTGAATGTGAAAGGTCGACAGCGGATTGGAAGATTGGCTCATCCAAGGATTTTGCCGGCAATGCGTTGCTTCGACAATCCGAGCCCGAATGTCTTACCAAAGTGGCGCAACTCTTAAGACAGTTCAGCTGGGCTGTAGACCGAATCAGCAGACCTGAGTGAGATGCTTTTGCACCGGAAAGCCATTTCGTTGAAAGCAAATGCTTTGCGGAACGCCTAACGGTCGGGAATGTTTCGGGACTGTATCACCCGCGAACACGACAGGGAGTCAGTGCTTATGTACAGAGTTCACGCGATCTATTCGCTGGCTGTGGTCCTGACCATTGCTACGGTAGCAACGGCCGCACCAGCGAAAACGGATCGATCGATTTTGATCGGTCCGAATGATCGGTGGGATGACGAGACCGTCCATGAAGAGACGGCATCGAGTCAAATTAATTTTGCCCCGATGATCAACGATTCGTTCGTTCCGACACCGATCCCGGCACCCATTACGGATGCTGAGCCCTTACCCGTTTCTGATGATTCGACCGATGCGTCGCCGCATTCATTGAAGCATCAGGAACAGAAGCGAAAATCCGCACATGCAAACCACGAGTCTTCGAAAAAGAAGCCAACGGTGGTGGATCGGATTCGCGATTTTGACCGCCGAAGCAATGCTTGGTTCAAGCGAACATTTATGGGCGGCTAGCACCGTGTCGAAACTTGCCAAACTTTCCTGACGCGAGTGCTCTCTCCACTTCTCCGCTCATCAATCGCACTTGTCTTGCCAGACGATGCGCCCGACCGAAAGCACCTTCGGCGGGCGCTTTTTCTTTTCTGCCGACCGGCTGATTTCTCTCAGCCCGTATTCTCGCCAACTTGCAACCCGTCAGGTGCAAACACTGTCCGGCCACCGTCAACGGGCAAGCAGACTCCGTTGACGAACGTGTTCTCACAAAGAAACCGCACCGCGTGTGCGACGTGTTCGGCGGATCCGATGTTGCCACCCAAGGTGCTCGCGCACAGTTTTTGTCGCTGTGCATCAGGGACTTCATCAGCCAACAAAACCGGGCCTGGCTTGATACAGTTAACCCGGATGGAATCGTTCAGCTGCGCTAGCTCAACCGCGAGCGAACGCGTCATAACATCGACCGCACCTTTGCTGGGAAAGTACGCGGCGTGATCAAGGTACGGCCGTTCGGTCGCCCAATCGCCGATGTTGACGATGCAGCCGCCTTTCGCTTGGTTCGCCATCGCTTGTCCAGCGGCGCGAGCACAAAAGAACGACGCCATCGTGTTGATTTCAAAGTACCGTCGCATCTCATCGGCGGTGATGTCGGCCAGCTTGGTCGGTTGCCAGATCGCGGCGCTATTAACCAGAATGTCGAGACGTGAAAACTGATCGACGCATTCGCTGATTAAACGTTGCGGGGTCTCACTGTCTTCTAGCGCACCGATCGCAACGGACGTTTCGACATCAAACTGCTGTCGCAATCTTTCTGCCGCCGTATGAGCTTGGTCGACACTATGGTTGGCGTGCAAGACAATCCGGCAACCGGCGGCGGCCAACTCCATGGCGATCGTTTGTCCAACACGCGGAGCTCCGCTGCCGGTGATTAACGCGACCGGCGCGTCGCAGTCAAAAACGCGTTGCAAAAGATTCGTCATCACGATGCCATTCGTCGGTGGGTTATGTCAGTCCGTTAAAGATACTTTGCCAACGGGCCACCGCGTGCGGCACGGGCGTCGACTTTGGCGGTCGTCTCGGGGTCTTCGATCAGCCCCGGTGCTTGCCAAGGTTTAAAGCGGGCGTCGATGACCAGACTGCCTCGACAGCCCCAATGTTTGGCAACGGTTTCGCTTTCGATTCCCGCGATGTCGGTGGCCGGGTTGCTTCTTGTGAACGTCGTCCACAACCAGTTTTGCAGGTTCCGGGCGGCAAAATCACTGTCGTCGACGATCGTGATCAGCGGGAAAGAGGCGATCGAATCACTTGCCGAAAACGCCTCACAAAAACGCTGAATCTCCGCCGCTCCGCTGTCACGCTGGTAAGCGTCAGCCTGGACAGCCAAGACACCCGGCATGACGACTTTCGGTGAACTGAATCCTCCGGGGAGATTCAAATCCGACGGCAGTTTTGTTGGTAACGAGCGTCTTGGGGGACCGGCCGCGGCGACGACGACTTTGGATCCGCGATTGAAACCTTCGCCGCTGTAATCAAGCGTGTCGATGGTCGTCGACGTGTAAAAGTGCAAGTCGCGTTTGGTATCGATTCGGCACAGCACGTAGTGCAGGAACGATTCGATATTGTGCAGGTCCAGTTCGTCGTCTCGATCGTCCGCGATGAATAGGTACTTTGCCAAGGACAATTGTCCGTTGCCAAGAATCGCGTTCGCTTGAGTCAACAATTCCTGCGGGGCGGTTTCATTGAGGTACGGCATGTACCGTTCGCTGCCAATCGCCAGCAGCAGTGGATGGACGCCAGCCGCATCGACCGCATGAACCGCTTTGACACCTGGAATCACGGTCGGAATGATCGGGTCGGTCAGCTCGTGGATCAGTTGTCCGAACGTGGTGTCTTCTTGCGGAGGACGGCCGACGACAGTGAACGGCCAGATCGCATCTTTTCGATGCCAGACCTTTTTGACTTTTAGAACCGGAAACGGATGCTGCAAGCTGTAGTAACCGAGGTGATCGCCGAAAGGGCCTTCCGGTTTGGTGACATCGGGATCGATGCTGCCGATGATCGCGAAGTCGGCGTCACTATAAACGGGCGCATGATTTCCACGAACCATTCCGATTCGCCGACCGGCCAGCGCTCCGGCGAACGTCAATTCAGTCAGGCCTTCTGGCAACGGCATCACCGCAGCGACGGTCATCGCGGGCGAGCCACCGACGGTGATCGTGACGTTCAGAGACTGCGATTTGGATAAGGCTCGCTTGTGATGAACGCCGATCCCACGATGGATCTGATAGTGCAACCCGGTTTCATCGCCCGCGTATTCGTTGCCCGACAGCTGGACGCGGTACATCCCCAGGTTCACTCGCATCAGGTTTTCTGGTGCATCGGGGTCGGCACTCAAGACCTGCGGCAACGTCACGAAGGCACCGCCATCGTCAGGCCACGATTTCATCATTGGCAAATTCGCGACGGCGCACTCGTTTTCGCAAACCGGACCGCGGCGAACGAATTTGGGCAACATGCGGGTCGCTGTCAGAGGTACGCCCGCATAGCGAAACGGTCGCTTGGGAATCGCCGAAGGATCGATTTTGACTTCGATCAACCGACGAACGGATTCCAATGTGTCGCGAAACAGATACCGTGCTTGTTCGATCGAACCAAACAAGTTCGAAACCATGGGGAAAGATGTTCCCGTTGGATTCGTGAACAAGACCGCAGGCCCGCCATTGGCATAGACACGGCGTTGGATCTCGGCCATTTCCAAGTTAGGATCGACCGCCTCGGTGACTTCAAGCAGATAGCCACCGGCTCGGAGGTCGTTAACCGTGTCTCGGGTGCTGCGGTGCTTCATGGCGAGCGGTAAACTGACGCGCGTTAAACGATGGAAGTTTAAAAAAACAAGTTTTGTAACTTAACCGTGGGTGGGATCGACCACCGGCTGCGTTGAATGGTTAAGTCCCAAACCAATTCGAAATCACTGTTGAATCATCTCATGTCGGAAACTTCGTCACAGTCTCAACGGAAATCCATCTTGGGGCAATTGCCCAACCCACAATCTCCACCACAAACCCCGGCGCCGACGAGCCCTGTGACGTGGCGATTGTTGGCATTTGTGATGGTGCGGCACTCAGTCCGACTGCGGCGCTGATCGACAGCGAAATTGGTGGGGCAATCGGACGCCTCCGCGATGCCGGCAAGCTGTCGTCTGACGAAGGCGAAACGATGTTGCTGGCCGGGCCCGGTGCTGGTGGTCCCGAGTTGGTCCTTGTTATTGGTCTCGGTAGCCTAAAGTCCGACCACGAATCCAACCGCGAGTTGGCCTTCCGGTTAACGAGTCAGTCGGTTCGATCGCTGGTCAGCAAATCGCACAAGAAACTCTTCATCGCGCTCGGCGAATACTTTGATGCCTCGGCTCATGACTCCGTCGTAGCGGGTGCCCTGTATGCCTTGGAAGGCCAATCGATCTACCGAACCAAAGCGGTGATCAACGTTCCCGAGACACTCGTGTTCTCGTCAATCGAACAAGACGCTGTCACCCGCGGCACGATCATCGGTCAATCGGTCAACTTGACTCGCCGCTTGGTCAATGAACCCGCCTCGGCGATTTATCCGGAATCACTGGCCGACTTGGTTTCTGATCTGGCTTCTGACAACGGGATCGAATGCGAAGTCTGGGACGAAACCAAACTGGCCGAAGAAAACTGTCGCTCGATCTTGGCCGTCGGTGGCGGAAGCGACCGACCACCGCGTTTGGTGATCTTGCGTTACAACGGCGGTGAAACGGGCGAGGCACCTGTCGCGTTGGTCGGCAAAGGCGTCACGTTTGACAGTGGCGGTCTGTCGCTGAAACCCAGTGACGGCATGATCGACATGAAGTGCGACATGGGCGGCGCCGCAACCGTGATCGGAGCCATCAACGCGATCGCCAAGCTGGGCATCAAACGCAACGTCATCGCGGTCTGTGGCTTAGCCGAAAACATGGTCAGCGGATCCAGCTACAAACTCGGCGACGTGATCAAAACACGCAGCGGAAAAACGATCGAGATCTTGAACACCGACGCCGAAGGCCGCGTGGTCTTGGCGGACGCATTGAACGTCGCGATCGGTTTCAAGCCGTCAGCGATGGTGGATCTCGCCACGCTCACCGGCGCCTGCATGGTCGCACTCGGCAACGAAGTCGCCGGGCTGATGACGAACGACCAAAGCGTCGCCGATCAAGTTTTCGCTGCTGCCAAAGTCGAAGGCGAACTGCTGTGGCAATTGCCGATGCTGCCGCTCTATGACGAGAAAGTGAAAAGCAAAGTTGCCGATATCAAAAACATCGGCGAAGGACGTTGGGGCGGTGCGATCACGGCGGCCAAGTTCCTCGAGAACTTCGTCGACAAGACTCCTTGGGTTCACCTGGACATCGCCGGCCCGGCGTTTTCCGATAGCCCCAAACCGTTCCGAGATGCCGGAGCAACCGGCGTCTATGTGAAGACCTTGGTTCGCTGGATCGAGTCTCTGTAACTCGCCGGCCTTGCCCAGTTTATCTTGACGCTCTTGACTGCTTTGCTTATCCAAACGGGATGAGCAAAACGATCTTTTTTTCAGTCGGTGAACCCAGTGGTGACGAACACGCGGCCCACTTAATCGAGGTGCTCCGCGAAAGGCAACCGGACCTGCGTGTGCGCGGGTTCGGCGGTCGTGAAATGCGTCGGGCTGGTTGCGACGTCGACCTGGATCTGACCGAACACGCCGTCGTCGGGATCTTAGAGGTCCTGCCCAAGCTGCGGCAGTTCTTTCGCTTCGTCGACGATGCCGAAGCGATCTTTGCGACCGGTGAAATCGATGCCGTGGTCCTGGTCGACTTTCCAGGTTTCAATTGGCACATCGCCAAGCGAGCCAAAAAGTACGGTATTCCGGTTTACTATTATTGTCCGCCGCAACTTTGGGCCTGGGCATCGTGGCGGATTCGCAAGATGAAAGCCACCGTCGATCATGTGTTGGCCGTTTTGCCGATCGAGCAGCAGTTCTTTTCCGAGCACCAAATCCCCACGACCTTCGTCGGGCACCCGTTTTTTGATGCCGTCGACCAAGCACAGCTCAGCGAAACAAGCATCGCTTCGATCCGCCAATCCGCCGCAGATGGTCCGACGGTTGCCGTCCTTCCCGGGTCGCGGACCGCAGAGGTGTTCGGCAACTGGCCGGTGATGTTGTCCGCCATCGCAGAACTGAGCGAGCAGCATCCGAAGGCACGCTTCGCTGTCGCGGGATATCGCGACAAGCATTTGCAGTTTTGCAAAGACGAGTACCAGCGTTTTGTGAATCGCGAAGGCCGCAACTTGCCCATCGATTTTTATCAGGGCGCGACCAGCGAAATCATTGACCAAGCGACCTGTGCGATGATGGTTAGCGGCTCGGTCAGCTTGGAACTGATGGCAAGGCAAACCCCTGCGGTGGTGATGTATCGAGTGGGGCGATTCTTGTACGCCTTCGGTCGCTGCGTGGTCAAAGTCGACAGCGTGACATTGCCGAACTTGATGCCCGACCCAGAATCCGATTCACGTCCTTTTCCAGAGATGATCAGCGTTGGGAACCCGGCCCCGGCCAGCCAATTTCTGGTTGATGAAATCGGCCGGTTGCTTGCCGATGATCAGTTGGTTGCCGAGCGGCGCCAGCAGCTCGCCAGGCTCAACCGTTTATATGCCCAGACGGGGGCCAGCGTGCGAGCGGCGGACAAATTACTGGAGCTTCTTGACCACCCCGGTGCCATCGCCAAACGCGTCGCGTGAACCCATTCGAGGGGTTTGACTGGCCGAACAGCTTCGTTCCCGCAAATCACGGGTGAAACGTGTTGGAAAGCGGCATTCTGAAGGCGTAAATAGGTGAAAATTTCGCGGTCAGATGCCAAACCAAACGGTCGGGGATTGCGTACGTGGGTGATTCAGGAGTTTGTCTGCGCCTTGATCGCAGCGATCCTTCACTGATGAACTTTACGTATCGACCTTGAATTGATCACTTCCCGATGACGACCGATTCGACCTCCCCGCGGACGCTCGGCGCGGTAATGAGCAGTGAGACTGGATATGAGACCCAGGACACGCCGCTGCGTATTTCCGGCTTCATTGCCCTGATTTTGGCCCTGATTAGCGGCTTCGCCACCGTCGCGTTGCCGATGGTCTTGGTGGGGATTCTCGCGCTCATCATCGCCCTCTTTGCACTGCGCAAGAACCGGCCTGGAATGGAGGGTGTTCGTCCGGTCGGAACCGGGGTGGCTAAAGTCGCGATCATCGTGGCGAGCTTCTTCATGGCCTGTAGTTTGGCCCGGTATGGCTCGAAATATCAAACCCTCGGTTCGCAGGCCGAGTATTTCGCACGCCAATTCGTTCGTGTCGCAAGCAGCGGAAACGAAATCTACGCCAGGGAGCTTCAAAAACGGTACGTGAACCGATACCTCAAAACGATGCCGTTGGAAGTTCACTACGAAAACGCTCGCCGCCAACGTGAAGAACAGAGCCGTCGAGAAGGCACCGAGACTTACCAAGAAGAAGACTCCACGGTGTCCGATCTTGCGAAGTACGACGTCGATCATGAATGGGTCTTGTGGCGTCCAGTGCGCGTCTACAACCACTATGGTCAGCAAAAAGCCGAGGTCATCTTGGCTGCGGGACCAGAGGAGAACGCGTATCGACTCCGTCTCGAGCTCGACTACCTCGTCCACAAAGAACGCGGAAGCAGCGAATGGCACGTCGCAACTGCAACCCCATTCCATGAACGGATCGTTGCCGAGAGCATTCTGTAGTTCTTACCAAGCCGATCGGTGAGCTTGCTGGCGGTCGGCTTCCGTTTCAAAGCCCAACGTGTAGGGCTGATAGCCGAGCCGCGGATGGGCTTGCAGGGAACCAAACCCAAAATCGCGTGGGTCTTCACCACGCCGCGCAATCTCGACGGCAAGTGCGACGTCGCGGACTTCCGTACGGAGAACTTTCCGCGTCGGATGCATCGCTCGCCAAACGTAGGCGACCCTCTGATCGGAACGGTAATGCTGAAGCCACTCGGCGAGCTGCAACGTCGAATCGTGATCGATTTCTTTTCTTTGGTTCGCGATCGCCAACAATGCAACCGTTAAACGCGGTGGCGGTTCGGATACGCTGTTCAGCACCCGCCGACAATCCGTTTCCACCAGTTGCTCACAACCGTATCGCATTGCGATGCAAAGCCGGTCTTCGAGATTGACCTGTGTGTGGCACAAGTAACTTTCTAGTAGCCTCGTAAACACACGTTGCTCAGAGTCATGAATCAGTAGCGGACCTAAACCTTCGCTACGCAGCACAGCCAAGATGGCTTGTTGCTGCCGTATGTCTTGTGATGCATCCGTTTGTTCACAGCCACGCACCAACAACATGCTCCAGCGGATAGTGTCGAACGTGGCCAAGTGTTGTCCATCGAGCGTTGCTGCGAACGAACGTGTCCGATCGTTTGGTGGTTCAGCGATTAAAAGGCGTTCGCCGAACCGACGATCACGTTGCAAGATTTTCACGAACACCCGTCGAGCATCGTAGTCGCTACCGGCGTGCTCCCGAAAAATATCCCAGCCTGGCGGTTGAGCCTCTGGGTTGGTGGGCGATGTTAAAAACTGATCGAGCAATCGTTCTTGGCGTCGAATGACAATCAATTGTCTGAGCCGCAAACGGTTTAGTGCGGATTCCAAACTCGGATTCTGATCGTTTGGAAACGCAAGCTGTGTTTCGATCGCTAGCGCAGAATTCGCGTCGGCTTCGGCAAGTTCCAATAGTTTTTGAGACGCAATCGTACGTGTCGCGTAGGAATCGTCAGCCAACTGTTTGATTAATTCATTGATGACAGGGTCATTGCTCGGTTCGGATTCATTGGCCTGTGCCGAACAGACGATGAAAGCTGCATTGGTCAAGACGACCACGACGATTTGATGAGCAAATCGGTCGAGAAGGCGGCGGGATGTGGCGAGCTGTGACATAACGAGAACGTAGATTCATCCAGATCACCGATCGCCCATGTCGTCGAGAGCTATCTCGAAAACCTTATCGGAAGCATTTTCGACATCGGTTACACTCGTTCAATCGTTACAACCCCTACCCGTCAGAAAGCGAATTCGACGATGAAATTGATCTGTTTCGAAGACCAATTTGTCAGCCAATTGCAACCGATCACCTATGCGCGTCCGGCCTACGCGATCACCTGCGCGAGCTATCAACTGATCGATTGGCTGCGACTGTTGCCGGGTGAAATTTCTGTTTCGGTACGAAACTATTTAGCGGCGATCGAGCAACTCGATGCCGGGCTGGGGGCGCCGAACGATGAAGCGGTGCGTGGCGAAGACGTCTTGCTGGTTAACGCTCGGTTGGTTCCGCGTGTGGAAACGTTGTGGCACCTGCAAGCGATTGCCAAGTCGACTGTCAGTGGTGTGATCCGGTGTCCCGAGACTGGCGTGATTTTGGTCGCTCGACTTGCCAAATCAGAGACCGACGGCTTCCTATCAGTCGAACCAGATTCGGGTACCGAACAGACGCGTGAAGTCCCGTCGCCGTTTAAGAAAGCGGTTCGCAAACCTGCAGAAGGTCTACAGAAGTTGACGGGCGAATCGACGCTCGAGCACTTGTTTTCCAAGGCCGAGCAAACGGGCACGGCATCTTGGGGGATCAGTGCCAGCGACCTACCGGTTTTCAACTGGCCACATGAAGTCGTGTCGTGGCACATGAAGGAGATGCCGGCGGCGATGAACTACCGATTGGAACATGGCAGCTATACCGAAACGGATGACGGCGTATTCGTTGCCCAAGGGGTTTCGATCGGGAAGTATGCCGTGGTGGAAACGCATGACGGGCCAATTTTGTTGGACGACAATGTGAACGTCGGGCCGTTCTGCTTCTTATCGGGACCCGTGTATGCAGGCGCGGGGACGCGGGTGATCGAGCATGCGGCGCTCAAGGACGGCGTGGCTTTGGGACACACCGTGAAGATCGGTGGAGAAGTCGAAGCGTCGGTGATCGAACCTTACACCAACAAGCAGCACCACGGTTTTCTGGGACACAGTTACCTGGGCAGTTGGATCAACCTTGGTGCCGGAACGTGTAACAGCGATTTGAAGAACACCTATGGAAAAATCAACATCGAGTACGGTGGCGAGAAAGTTTCCACCGGCATGCAGTTCCTTGGTTGCATCATGGGTGATTACAGCAAGACTGCGATTAACACCAGCATCTTTACCGGCAAGGTGATTGGCGTGTGTAGCATGTTGTATGGCTTCGCGACGTCCAACGTCCCCAGCTTCGTCAACTACGCAAGGCTATTCGGGCAACAGTCGTTGTTACCGGCTGAGGTGATGGTCAACACCCAACAACGTATGTTCGCCCGCCGCAAAGTCCAACAACGCGACTGCGACATCAAGCTCATCCAAGACATGTACCACCTCACCGCCCCCGAACGCGACATCACCGACCCCTACAGCTTCTAAAAGGTGTCAGGTACCTTTTTGGGGGACTAGGTAATTTCAGTTTTGTTACCGGCGAACTTCTTTGGCCGTCCGCGTGGCCGCATTGTCATTTCCAAGTTGTATCGCCGGGCGATCGACTCGGTCCAACCTTCGTCGCCATACGGTGCGCCGCGTTCGACCGACCAACGCAGCTTTTTCAGCTCACGTTCGGACAGTTCCATTCGTACCCATTCGCTCCACTTGGGGCGACGTGCAATTGGCCAGCTCCCGAGCAGCGTTTTCTCTTTCGTAGAGCCATACTTCCAGCGAAAAAGGCTGCCCCAACGCCAATTTTCAGGGCTTTCGCAAAGCTGTGCAGTGAACGCGTTCCGCTCGACATAGCGGCAGACGGTCAGAAAGTGATCGTCGTCCTGGATCGGAAAGCTCTTGTACCGGCCTTGATAGAGATGCCCATGACCGGTGATTTCATAGTGGGCGTTGTATCGCTGCGTATGCGTCAGCGTAAGCCATTGGCAGAACCGTGACATCTCGCCATCGACATTCGGCCGAACCACCATGTGCCAGTGATTCGGCATTAAACAGTAGGCGAGCAAATCGACGTCTGACCGTGCGACCGCCTCCGCAAGGATCGCCTCGAAGGCCTCGTAGTCTCCGTCTTTGTGAAAGACGGTCTCACGGTGATTGGCCCGATTGAGAATGTGGTAGCAATGACCAGCAACATCAACGCGCGGTGCACGACCCATAGCACTTGACCCCAAAGATGAACTTGTGGTGGCAACGGTATAGGGTCAAGCTAGCGGAGTGAAATCACCTCGTCAACCAAAAAGGTACCTGACACCTTTATTGGATGGGTGAGTAGTCGGTGGGTGTCATGTAGATGGATTTGGGGCGTTCGGCGAGGCGGCCGACGCCGGATGCGGCTGCTGCTTTTTGCCACTCGGGATCGGACCCAAATGCACTCCATGATTGCTTTGCCGCTGCATCACTTTCGTGTTCGATGATGTAGATCAACGTGTCTTCGTTGGCGGGCGAATCGGTTGGGTGCCAGTATGCGACGGACTTGATGCCATGTTTTTCGAACAACGCGATGGTGTGATCGCGAAAGCGTGCATCGAGCTTTCCGAGTTTACCTTCGGCGGCTTTATAGACTCGAAGCTCGAATACGTCGTCGTCATCACCTTCGGCGTTTTGATACTCAGGTGAGTAATCGGTCAGTGTCATGTAAGTCGACTGTGGACGTTCGGCGAGTTGCCCGACACCCGATTCGGCAGCCGCTTTCTTCCACTCGGGATCTGCTAGGAAGTTCTTCCAGGATTCTTTTGCCGCGTCACGGCTTTCATGTTTGATCACATAGACAAGCGTATTCTTTGAGTCGTCCTCATCTGTTGGAACCCAGTAACCCATCGATTCGATACCATGCTTTTTAAACAGTCGCATGGTGTGGTTGCGAAATCGCGCGTTGAGCGCGTCGAGCTTGCCTTCGTTTGTCTTGTAGATTCGCAGCTCATAGACATCGGCAGAGCACGTTGCGGCGGTGGACAACAAGCTGACTGCGCTGAACGTAGCCAGTGCCAAAGATCGAAAGAGAGTCTTCATGGTGGGTCAGGAATGGTTGGGGGTGTGAAGCGGTGAACCCGTATTGTGTGCCATGTGGTCGGCGGCGGGGGCATAAAAAAACGCACGCCTCAAATTGAATCGAGACGTGCGTCTGGTTTGTTCAGGGATCAAATCGTTACGCGAACGGATCGTACTTTCCAGGGACTGGGACTGGGTACTTGCCGTCAGCGCCAGGTACTGTTGGCGGTGCGGTATCGAGCGTGTAATCATCGATACCAGGCGCCAGCTCGCGGCCTTTTTCCAGCAGCTCGTCCCAGCGAATCACTTTGCCGCTGTAGCATGCTTCACGTCCAAGGATGGCAGTGAAGGTCGACATCGCGCCGTACTCGCCTTCGTTGTAGATATCGCCGCGCATCAACGCTTCGATCAAGTCGTGTTGCTCTTGCTGGTGACCTTGTTGACGGTCGCCGCTGAAACGCCAATTGCCACTTCCGTTTGTGATCGACGAACCGGAAACGTCAGCGGTACCTTTGGTGCCGTGTGCGTACTCGGCAACATGGTTCCAGCCGCCGCTCAAGTGACGACCTTGGCTAAACATCTTGCTGCCGTCCGCGAAGGTGTATTCGCAGAACGTGTGGTCAAAGATTTGGCTCTTCGTTGCGTCACCACCTTCACGCATTTCACGGCCACCCATGCCGTTGCACTCGACAGGGTATTCGCCCTTCAACCAGCAACCGACGTCGAGGTTGTGGATGTGTTGTTCGCAGATTTGGTCACCCGACAACCAGTTGAAGTGGTACCAGTTGTTGCACTGGAAGCCCATCTCCGTTTGATCCTCGGTACGGTTGCGATACCAGATTCCGCCACCGTTCCAGTAGACACGCAGTGCGACCAAGTCACCGATCGCACCATCGTGGATGCGTCCGACAGTTTCCAAGTACTGTGCTTCGTGGCGGCGCTGAAGACCGATGCCGACCATCAAGTTCTTCTTCTTGGACTCTTCAACGCTGGCCAACACGCGACGAACACCGACGGCGTCCGAAGCAACGGGCTTTTCCATGAAGACGTGTTTGCCGGCGTTAACGGCGGCTTCGAATTGTTGTGGCTTGAACCCTGGAGGCGTCGCGATGACGACCAGATCGCAATCGGTGGCGATGACGTTCTTGTAAGCATCCAGACCGCTGAAGATTTGCTCGGCAGGTACGTCGACTTTCGATGCGTACTTGCCACGGTTACGTGACTTGAGCATGTCGACAACACCCGACGCTTTGCCTTCGAAAGCATCAGCGACAGCGACCAATTTGACGTTGCCTTTGGTCTCGAAAATATTCATGACCGCACCGGTTCCGCGGCCACCGCAACCGATCAAACCGACTTTGATTTCGTCGCTGCCTTGGGCGTGTGCCGATCGCGCGATCGTCCCGGCGAGCGCCGTTCCTGCTGCGGTGGCGGTCGAGGTCTTCAAGAAATTTCTTCGGCTGGGCTGGTTTTCCATCGGTTGTTCCTTTTCAGCAGTCAGTAATCCGCCTGGTGGGATCACAAGTGAGTCTGCGGGCCTGCGCAGGCGGCGGATTGTTGGGGGGATTAGTTCAAGGGGTAGACCAATTCACATCGGCGTATTGTAAAGGGAAATTCACCGGTTTTGCCTTCCTGCGACGGCATTTCAACCAAGGTTTTTTGATTTCCAGCCCGATTTGTGGTCGTATGACCGATCTGTCACATCCTTTATTCACGCGATCATAAAATGTCGTTGCCAATCGAAACGCCCGCCGATCCCCCACCCTCGATGGGATGTATTGTTTACATCGCGAAAACAGAAACGGGCGTAGCGGGACGCGTCGCAAATTTGCCGGGAATTGTGGTGACGGCGAGCAACGAACGCGACTTGATGCGGCAAATCGTGAAGCAATTCAAAGCCGAAGTCGCACCGATTTTTGCGCGAGGCGAACAGCCGACTTGGGTCGACCCGCTGCCGCAGCTTGCCGAGAACGAACGCAAAGTGTTTTTGCCGGTTCACCTTTAGCCCGTTTTCGCCAAGCGAATCCCCGCTGATGCAGCCGCATCTCTGGTCCGCTTTCGTCGTTCTGGTTGTCTGGCACGCTTGCTTTGGTCATCTGGCGCAACCGAACTCGCGTCGTTACACTGACCTCAGTGTTCGCGCTCGTCTTCAATGCTTTCCTCGACCCGTTCGATAGTCCTGCTTCGTGAAAAAGTCCACTCTCGCTGCAAATCAAGTCCATCAAGGCGATTGTGTCGAAAAGTTGAATCAACTGGAGCCGGGAAGCGTCGACCTTGTGTTCGCCGATCCGCCGTTCAATATCGGTTACACCTACGACGTCTATGACGACCAGCAATCGTGCGATGACTACTTGCAGTTCTGTCGCGAGTGGATCGGAGGCGTGCACCGCGCGCTCAAAGACGACGGCTCATTTTGGCTCGCGATCGGTGACGAATACGCCGCCGAACTCAAGGTCCTCTCACAACAACTTGGGTTCCATTGTCGTTCGTGGGTGATCTGGTATTACACATTCGGCGTCAATTGCGTACGCGGTTTCAGCCGTTCGCACACGCACCTGTTTTACTTCATCAAAGACCGCAACAAATTTACCTTTAACGGCGACAACCCGTTGGTACGCGTCCCATCAGCGCGGCAACTGGTGTATGCCGATGCGCGGGCCAATCCGAAAGGACGACTGCCAGACAACACGTGGATATTGCGACCACAAGACGCGCCGGAGATGGGGTTTAGCCCTTCACACGATACCTGGTACTTCGCACGAGTCGCCGGCACGTTTAAAGAACGCGAAGGTTTCCACGGTTGCCAAATGCCCGAGCAGTTGTTGGGCCGGATCATCCGGGTTTCCAGTAATCCCAGTGATCTCGTGCTCGATCCATTTGGAGGAAGTGGCACTACGTTGGCCGTCGCAAAGAAGCTTGGCCGTCGCTACATGGGCTTTGAGTTGTCCGAGGATTACGTCACTCGTATCGAACAACGGCTGGACGCGTGCAAACCGGGTGATTCGCTGGACGGCGCGGCCGATCCGATCAGCAGTGCACCGGCGACGCGTCAAGGAAAAAAACGCACCGAGTTCCGCGACGGACGACCCCTCATTCCGTTGGATGAAAAAATCACCGCAAAGGTCCAAGACGCATTCGAACGTGCTGCCTTGGTCAGTGATGGTGATTTTGACGCAGCGGAATCAAAGCCGAAGAAGAAAAAGAAAGGGAGAACGCTGTGCCATGCGTACGAGTTGCTGCTCAATCCCGATCGGAACGCGATGTTTGCCGAAGAGTGCAAGCAGGCCAAGTTGCTCGGCGACACAAGGATGTGGCTCGAGTATCTGTTGGAGCTTTCACGGGCAGGCAAGTTGGCTGACGAAGGCAATTGGAAGAAACAACCGTTGAAGCAAATCGACGCGAGTGCCGCGGCGGCTGAGATCGCGTTTCAAATGATGTCGGTCGACTATGCAATGTCGCTGGACACCATCATGTGCAGCCCTGATGCTGCGACCGAGTTTGAACAGGTCGCGTCGCAGTTCATTGGCGATGACCAAACACATGATTTTCGGGCGGCAATCTGGAGCTTGCATGAAGCGGCAAGTGATCCCAAAGTTACCCGCAAAGCGAAGCAAATCGCCGACGAGTTTCTGAATGCGGAACAACCAGAACTCGAACCGATCGAGTCGTTCTTAGAGCAAAACGAAGCCGCATCGTTGTCCGGCATTTACGCGATCAGTGATCAAGATTCGGTATTGTTCATTGGGCAATCCGAAGACGTCGTCGGTTACTTAAGTCATGCGATGCGGTCTTCGGGATGGCAGCGTTTTTCGCCAACCACCGTTCAGTATTGGCCAGTGGAAAAGCCGAGTGATGCGATCATCAAGCGGAGTTTGTTGATCACTTGGTTACGTCCTTGGTTGAACGCCCATTTCTTTTATCAACCGATTGCCACCAAACTGTTTTAGTGCCCATGGATCCTGAAACCAACGGACGGCAACGGCTGCAGTTGTCACAGGCAAATATCGTCGCTATTGCCATCGTGTTGGCTGTCGGTTGGGTCGGGGCCAATCGGATCGATCAACGACGGAACCAGTCGTCTTTTGATTCGATGATGATTCCGGACGTGCACGCATTAAAACAGGACCAGATCAAATGCGACCCGTTGCAGATCACGATCGACGCACCCGCAGACTTTACGTTCTATTCGGTCAATGAGACTCCGCCGGAGCTCTCAACGATTTCGTTTGTCAATCATCATGCCAAGCTGGTCGGCCGGATCGACAGTTTTGATCCTGCGAGAAGCGCTTGGCCGCCTCACCCAAGTTCTTTCCAGCCACATACCGCAGACCAGTTCAGCGATAACAAAGAATTGGAAAATGACGTGGTCGTCGATCTCGATCAACCGATTGATTCGTTGGCCTTCGGAACACTGACCGACAGTCGGCTACAGGTTTGTTCGGTGATGTATCAACACATCCAAGTGGAATGGGTCTCGCCGATGAAGAGCGCTTCGTGGCCGTTTCGAATTCACCAAGGTCGATGCGAGCTGGAAAACAAAACCCTATTGATCTCGGTCTTCGAATTGGATTCCAAAACACCGACACCGGTGTATGACCAAGGTCCGATCGCGGCGATCGCCGACGCGATCATCCCCAATGGCTAACGACGTAGCCGTCGGCGGAACTGGGCCAAGTCGGTTTGATCGATGTCACCGTCGGAATCATAGTCGAATTGCACTGTGTAGCCGCTCCCTGCCGGAGCGGGCAGCATCGCAGACTGAAAGGCCGCCAGATCGATCGCGTTTAAAGTTTGGTTACCATCGATATCACCAAACAACCGAAAGAACTGGTCATTCAAATTCACTTGCTGTCCTTCGAGCGTGCCAAAGTACACGTCTGACAACATCGTGAAAGAGGGATCGGATGCCGACTGGATCTGATTGGCATCGATGCGAAGTTCGTAAAACCCGTCGAACCATGTGCCCGTCTCGCCGGTGCTAGGATTAGACGCTGGGAATGTCAACCGAACCTCGGTTTTGTCGTCGATATCTGTCGCGAGTACGGTGGGATAGGGGAAAAATTGGCTTCGGTCAGACACCAATCGAATTTGGAAAGCCCGCGCGAGCGGTTCGTGTGTGATTCGTTGGTTGAAGCGAACGGTGATCGATTCGATTTGGCTGCGAGCCGACGAACCGTCATTGAGTACGATTTCATCGACAAGAACATCGTTAGCAGATCCCGTAATTGCGAAGCTGTAATTGGATTCGCTGGGGTCGTCGTTGTTGATCACGACGGTCGCGTCATAGTCGCCTTGGCCGATCGGGTTGAAGTCGATCGAAAAAGTCGTCGATTCACCCGGATCGATCGCGTTCGTACCGGCATCGCTGATGGAAAAGGCCGCCGCATCGGGACCTTCAATAGCGATCGAGTTCAAGTTTAGGGTGGTTAGCCCCAGGTTTTCGATACGAAACGTTTTTGAAATCGCGGGAGCACCGATCGAGGTGACTCCGAAATTGGTGCCGTCATCTGTCGAAGGACTCGAGTCGCCGTTTGCGATCGTTTGGTCTGACGAACCGACAACATTGATTTCTGGTCCGGCAACATCATCGTTGGTGATCACGCCGGACAGCATCGAATTCACGATCGGTCCGCCAGTGTTGTTGCTCACTACTAAACTGAAGGTCTCGTCGCTTTCGATTTGGAAATCTCCAGCGATGTCGAACTGGACGGTAGCGGTCCGTTCGCCGGCGGCAAAGTTTACGGTGCCACTTGGAAACGTCCCGCCAAAGTCTTCGGCATTGACCGGTGACGCGCCCGACGGGATCACTGTCCAGTCCACGGAGATGGCCTTGTCGATGAACCCGGTACGCGGGATCGAGAGGGTCGCGGTGGTGTTCCCCACATTGCCTTCGTCAAACATCCGTGGTGTGAACGTCGCATCAGTCGGGAGTGAAATCGAGACGGGGGTCCAACTGGTAAACTCTTGCTCGTCGAATCGTTGAAGGGTGACCCAATCGCTTCCGTCGACGAGATATTCAAAGACGGCATCCTCTCCTTGTTCGGTCGCGTTCAACCCGGGGCCGTTCGAACCTGCAAAGATGATGTCGAATTCGGCTTTGGCTCCCAGTGCTGGCGAGATCGGAATCGTTGTCGCTTGTCGTTGGCTGGGACCGTTGAAAAATAACGCGTTGCCGTCGGAATTTGGGAAGTTGTCTGCGGCGATTGCCGAAAGGATCGAATCCCAGTTCGTCGCGTCGATCGACGGGTCAAAGTCGTCTTGAAGCGATGTCCCCGTGATCGCAAAGTTATCGATCGCGAAGTTATCACCATTACTATCGTTGAAAGCGACTTGACGAATTCGGAATTGGGCATTGGAAATGAACGAGACAACCGACTCGTCATCGAGAATCGTTCCGTTGGCGGAGGATTGCTCGGGTGAAATAAGCGCCGTTTCGCCAGCAACGGGAAGAAGTTCTAACTGGTAAGTCTCGTCCGGTTCGACAACGTTGTCACCAGCGATCAACATGTCGAGGTTAGCTGTGGTTTGGCCGGGCGCGAATGAAACGATTCCGGTAGCGATCGAGACGAAGTCGCTTGAATCGGCAGGATGAACGCCGGTCGCAGTCCGTTTCCAGCCGATCGACTGTTGATTGTCAGCACGGCCTTCGCGGCGTACAAGGAATTGTTGTGTTTGTCCGCTCCCGAGATCGCCTTCACGTGTCGAGGCGTCGATTGCGGTGATGGAAAAGAGCGACTGTGATTCGAGCACGTCGATATCAACGTATCCATTGTCGATCGCGTATCCGCTGGGATCGCTGATGACGACACGGAACGATTCGGTGCCTTCGATTTCGGCGTCATCGACGATCGGTATCGACAGCGTCCCCATGCCGCCTACGACAGAAATTGTTTGGGTGGCGGTGATTCCGAAGTCGATTGATTCGGTTCCGTTTGGCGCAGGACTACTGGGGCGACTTTGCCGACGCGGCAGGATTTGAATTTCAAAGGTCCCGCTGCTCTGGTCACTCGTTGCCAGTTCAATGTCCAGCGATTGGCCTTCAACCACGCTTGACGTAGCAGCACTGATCCGCACGGTCGGTGCGGTTGCGTCGACGATCGTCCCATGGACACGGTATTGTCCGAGACTGCCATAGTCGCTGTATCCGCTTGGCGGTGAAACGTTGTAGGGGCGAATCGTCGGTTCGATCAGTTGGTCAGTGATTGGGTCGTAGGTTGAATCACGCGGGGCACCGTCCAGTTTTAGAAAGTACTCGCCCGCATCCAAGGAAAGCGTGCCAAACGAAGCGGACAGTGTCGATGAGGGGTTGGCATCGGTGATGAATTCGCCGTTGGAATCAAAAAGTCCCGCCCACACATCAAGGTTCGGCTTGTACCCGGTCACGTCGACATCCAACGTGACGTCGCCGCCTTCGGTCGTGAAACGCAGCCAATCGACATCATCGTTTGTTTCGATGATTCCGAAGGCCTCGATAGAAGTCTGACGAACGAGCATGGCGGTGGCATCGGTACGAACGTCAGCATAGTCATCGTTGACGAATGGAAAGTTCGCGTTGCCGGTGATGATCGCTAGGTCGTCTTCGTTGGCAAGCGTCGCATCGAAATAATTTCCATCGCTCCATTGCGTTGTCAGTTTGCTGAATGGGGCGCCCATGATCGGTCCCCAACTTGTGTCGCCCGATCCGTGTCCCGAGTAGTACGTGTTGCTGCCGTTGCCGTCGTGATGAAGTCCCAACTGATGGCCAACTTCATGGCTAACCGTCTCGCTGCCTGCTTTTAGGCCGCTGTTGTAAACGATGGCCGGTTCGTCTTGCGAATCGTCAAAGGCGCCGATGTAGGCGTGTCCTCCGCATCCGCAGTCGGTAAACGATTGCTTCGTCATGACAACGCGGGTTCCCCAACGAGTGTCTGAGGTTCCGTTGTAGCGAAGGTCGTCCAAGTCAGATGGCTCTTCGGTGGTGACGTCGACATCGAATGGCGCGAAATCCTCCGTCACCACTTGCCAGATCTCCTGGATCAATTGCAAGCGGTCATCTGAAAAGCTGCTCCCGTCGCCGCCCCAATAATCCGGGTGCACGATCTCGCCGATTCCGTACGCAGAATTCCAGGTTGTGCCGACGGTGACGTGGCCATCAAAATCCAGATAGATCGTGAAGTTTGAATCGGGGCGACTGTGAAGTTTGAACGTTTGGTCGAGTGCAAACGGGGCGGCACCGACCGCGGGGCTATCCGCACCCGTGTCAGCTGGTAACCCATCAGGCCGACCATCTCCGTGATCGTCATCGGCGTCGGTCAACACCGCGATCGCCTGAATCGGCGGGACAGGACGCCCAGGCTCGAGCGGCCCATAAAACATCTTGATGATGCGAGGATCGGTTTCAAAATCGAGGACTTCAGTTCCGCCTGCGATTGATGCGGCGAGTACCCGTCGAGATTCCAGTGATTCAAGACTGGAACGACGAAATCGAACCTGTCGTCGCGAAGCCGACTTACGAAGACGTTTCATGGAAGCAGAAAGATAAGATGGTCGCATTCGATCAATCGCGGTGGTGAGAGACAAATCCTGTTGGGACGTGAACCCCAGCCGCGTCGATGACTTCCTTGAGAGGCAGCAGCGAATTCTTTCGCCTGCGAGAAGGTGCATAATGTAACTCAAATCGGTATCGATTGGAACGAATTTGCGGCTTCGGAGGTCATGGTTACCACCCAAATGTGATGCCTATCGACCCAACCAAGCTGATCCGCAACAATTCGGATCTGTCAGTGTGGTTTGCGTCTTTTCGCCAGCGTTGCCGTGCTGATCTGCCCACTTCGCTTCATCAACATTGGATTGAATCAGGAATGTCGATCTCCGTCGCATTGATTGGTGCCACCGGATACACCGGGCTCGAGGTTGCCAGGCTTTTAAGTGCTCACCCCGAGGCGGACTTGAAAATCGCGACCGCGCGTTCGGATGCGGGCCAGACCATCGCGGCGGTGCATCCGTCGTTGGCTGGACGAGTCGACATCACGCTGGAGGAACTTGATCCGGCGCGTGTCGCCGCAGAGTGCGATGTGGCGATGTGCTGCCTTCCGCACGGCGCTTCGGCCGAAACGGTGCAGCAACTTTGTGCTGCCGGTATTCGAGTCATCGATTTTAGCGCCGACTTTCGATTGTCATCGCTGGAGACTTACGAGACTTGGTACAAAGTCAAACATCCATGGCCCGAGCGGGTGGGGAAAACGGTGTATGGTCTGCCCGAATTTTTCGCCGACGAAATTGCGACTGCGGACTTGGTTGCCAACCCCGGTTGTTACCCAACGAGCGCGATTTTACCGCTCGCTCCGCTTGCCAAAGCTGGCTTGATTGAGACCGATGATGTGATCGTGGACAGCAAAAGCGGCGTCAGCGGTGCCGGTCGCAGTCTAAAATTGGGCACGCTGTACTGTGAAACCAACGAATCGATCGCTGCCTACTCGGTCGGTACACATCGTCACGGGCCGGAGATCGAAGACTTGGTGGGTCGGATCGGCGGCAGTCAGCCCCAAGTCATTTTTACTCCGCATTTAACGCCAATGTCGCGCGGTATTTTGTCGACGATTTATGTGCGACCCAAAGCCGGCAGCGGAGAAGACGCTGTCAAAGCGATTACGCAATGTTGGCGCGATTGTTACGGCGAGCAACCGTTTGTGAATGTTGTCGATCACTTGCCTGCCACGGCGCATGTTGCCGGAACGAACTATGTTCAAATGTCGGCCCGCGCGTCCGGCAACCGTGTCGTTCTCTTGTCAGCGATTGATAATTTGGCCAAGGGAGCAAGTGGGGCGGCGATCCAGAACATGAACGTGATGTTTGGGATCGACCAACAACTAGGACTCAACTGACGATTTGATGCAAAACTCCGACCCGCCGCCTTCGTTTCCGCCAGCTGACGACCTGGACCCCTACGAGATTCAGGAACCAGTGGCGCAGGGCGGCGAGCAAGTCAGTACGGAGTTACCGCCCGATCCGATTCGGCCGGCCCAGCCGACGCGGCCGGCATTTCCGCCGCCATACAGCCGAAACCCGATCGCGCTGCAGGTCCATGACTTTCGGACCCAGCAGCCTTTTTTGTACAAGTTGATCGCGTTCATCTGGAACGCGATCGGAATGCCCCTCGCATCGCTACTGCTCTTTTTTGCAGCTAGCTTCGTCGCGATTTTGGTCGCGATCATGATTGTCCACGGCGAGTTCAACCCGCGATTGATGGGCGATCCCGAAGCGATGAAGGTGGTTTCGCAATCACGCGTCGGGTTCTTGGTTCTGGTGCTCGCACCGCAAGCCGCTCTAGTCTCGTTGGCGCTTTTTTTGCCGTTGATTTCCCCTGACGGTTACCGCCGCCGCATGTCTATGGTTCGCGGGCACTGGCCGCTTTGGGCGTGGGGTGCCGCGGCAGCGACAACGCCGCTGATCGGCTGGATCTCATCGATCGTTGTCGGATCGCTGATGGGCGAAAGCGAAAACCTCAAGATGATGACCGACGTGTTTCGCGGTCATGGCGAGTCAGGGTTTTTGGTTCCACTCGCGTTGATGATCGGTGCGACACCGGCTCTCTGTGAAGAACTGGTCTTTCGCGGTTACATCCAAACTCGTCTGAACAGCTTGGTAGGGCCAGGGATCGGCATCGCGATCGCGTCGATCTTGTTCGCCGCATTCCACATGGACCTTGTGCATGTGATCGCGGTTTTGCCACTGGGGATTTACCTTGGTGTGATCGCGTGGCGAAGCGGATCAATCTTTCCGGCAATGCTCGCCCACTTCGTCAACAATTCCGTCAGTGTCTTTGCTGTCGTGTTAGCACCTCAACAAGAAGACCAATTGCCGTCCGGTCAGATGATCGCCTTCATGTTGTCCGTCATGCTGTTAGCGCTGATCAGTTCGATGATCACCGCCGTGGCGTTGTGGCGTTATCCAATCCCAATCGTCAAAAACCTCGAACCCGAATTGGCTGCGTAACGACTGCTTACTGCATGATCGCGGGCATGATGTTGCATGCCTATGGCCAACAGATTCGTATGACGCCTTTTGCCCGCAGGCCATAGTTGCGCGGGATTGTCTTTTGGCCGAAGGCCATGTTTACCGTAGCCTGGGGCATCGCCCCAGGAACGTATCCCCCACAAACACCTTTGGCTGAAGGCCATGCTTACCGACGCTGGACAGCAAGGGTGAAATTGACCTTCGGCCAATCAACAACAATGCGTGGATTGTATTCCTACGGCGTTGCCGCAGGCTACGGTGTGAAAGGCCTTCGGCCAACAGGATGGGGATTCGTATGCTTGCCTTCTGGCCGCAGGCCATTGTTGCCCGGGCCTGGGAAGCCATCCCAGGAACGCGATCGCGGGCGTGATGCGACAGACCTTCGGCCAACGGATTGGGGCTTCGTGCGATTGTCTTTTGGCCGCAGGCCATGCATACCGTAGCCTGGGGCATCGCCCCAGGAACATGTCACCCCAGAAGCACCTTTGGCCGAAGGCCATGCTTACCTACGAAATCAATCCCAGACGTACAGCTCGTTGAACTGGATGTTGTATTTCGCCAGCATGGCTCGATATTCGTCTTGAAAGGTTGTTTTTCGATGGTGCTCTTCTTGCGTGCGAACGTACTGTTCCGCAACACGAAGGTCTCTTGGGCTCACCGAAAACATGCCATAACCGCGTTGCCAATAGAATTTCGAATACTGTCTTCCGAGCGTTTTGACGAACTTTGAGGATTCGCGTTTAATTTGTTCCACAAACTTCACTGGGGCAACAAATTTTCCAAGGTCAAACAGCAGGTGAACGTGATCGGCGACGCCACCAACGACAACCCAATTGGAGGATAGGTTTCGTACGGTCTCTGCGAGGTAGCCATGCACCTTGGTGCGAATTAAATCGTCCAACCAAGGTTTCCGATTTTTGGTGCTGAACACCAGATGGGCATACAGTCCTGTTAGCGATTGAGGCATTGATTCAATCCCGCGTCATTGGAAGATTTCGGGGGTGAAATTGACCTTCGGCCAATCAACAACAATGCGTGGATTGTATTCCTACGGCGTTGCCGCAGGCTACGGTGTGAAAGGCCTTCGGCCAACAGAATGGGGATTCGTATGCTTGCTTTCCGGCCGCGGGCCTTTGTTGTCCGGGATTGCCTTTTGGCCGAAGGCCATGCTTACCATAGCCTGGGGCATCGCCCCAGGAACGTGTCACCCCACGAGCACCTTTGGCTGAAAGCCATGCTTACCGACGCTGAACAGCAAGGGTGAAATTGACCTTCGGCCAATCAAAACAACGCATGGATTGTATTCCTACGGCGTTGCCGCAGGCTACGGTGTCGCAGGCCTTCGGCCAACAGATTGGGGGATTCGTGTGATGCCTTTTGCTCGCAGGCCATTGTTGCCCGGGCCTGGGAAACCATCCCAGGAACGCGATCGCGGGCATGATGCGACATGCCTTCGGCCAACGGATACGAGCTTCGTGCGATTGCCTTTTGGCCGAAGGCCATGCTTACCATAGCCTGGGGCATCGCCCCAGGAACGTATCACCCCACAAGCACCTTTGGCCGCAGGCCATGCTCACTACTACCGCCGGCGATCAACGTTTGCCATCGCAGTATTTCACCATCGTGACTTCGTTGCCGATGTCGTTGTAGGTCAACTCGTCGGCGAAGCTTTTCATCAGCACCAAGCCTTGTCCGGACTCGGCGGAGAACACATCGGGATTGACGGTGATGGGAACTTTTGAGGTGTTGAAACCGGGTCCTTCGTCACGGATCGTCAGACGGATCTCCGATTTACTCGCCGAGGCATGGACATAGATTTTGCGGTCTTTGTAAGGAGCTTCGTTCTTTCGACGTTCAATCAAATCCGACGATGCGTCTTCGTAAATAATCGCATGGTGGGCTGGGGTCACGGATGGCCCAAGTTGCAAGTTGCCTCGGAACATTGCGTTGACGAGCGCGTGTTCGATGGCAACGCCCAGGCGGTTCATGTCCGCGCCACTGATCAAGTCCATGCCGGCGACCACCTGCATCAACAGCCCGACGAGTGGCGAGATCAGATCAGGATCATTTTTGATTTCGAACTCGAAAACGTTTTTCGTCAGAGTCGAGATCAATTTCGTGAAACTCGCATCGGTGCGGATCACGCCCAGCACGTCGATGATGGTGTCGTTCAGCAGCGACTGCAGGTGATTTTTCGGGACGTATCCGGCGGCACCCTTTTGCAATGCTTGCGACGCGAGTTCCTCACTGCCACGCGCGGTGACCAAAATCGCGGGGATGTGGGCGTACTCCGATCGCATGATTTCGACCAGTTGCAGCCCATTGAGCTCGGGCATTTCCAGATCGGTGACCACAATATCTGGAATTTCTTCGGCCAAAACGTCAAGCGCGGCTTTCCCGTTCATCGCATGTTTGACTTCGTGGCAGCCCTCTTCCAGCAACATCCTCATCTCGATCGCCTGGGTCGGACTATCTTCGACCAATAAGACTTTTGCCATGATCAGCGTTAGCGTTGGAGAGAAAGAGGGGCGTCAAAGCACTGCCAAACGAATGTCACCTAATGGTACACGTTTTGTCACCGTGGCGGTGCGACGGGAGGCTATCACGCATTATTGGCGATTGTGCCGTAATTTAGGCAGCAAAACTGTTTAAAAACGCTGATCGCTGCGGTTTATAAAACTGGGCAATCACCCCACACGGGCACTGGCCAAATGCCTTGGCAAGCCGGTGTGATTGTGATCAGGCTTGCAATCCGACAGCCAAGCAAAATCCTTGCGACGGATGCAATGGAAATTGCCCGAATGATCCAGACACAAGTTCACCAGATGGACTATGGAGACATTGGATTCCCGGTCGACTATACTATCGTGCCGCTGCTTGGTGCCCGATTCACCCAGTCTACGGGTAGCCGTCCAGCGTCCCGCCCAATAACCCACCCATTTTCGCCAGTGACAGTCACTTGTAATTACGACGCGTAAGCCGCGTTGTTTGGCGAAAGAACGTCCGCATTCGGTTTCTTCGATGCCAGCCGGACTCCTTCATGTTGGAGTCTTGGTCGCTGTGCATCGTGACTGTCAGCCGAGCGACTCCCATCCAACTTTCCCTGCCGAAACGCCATGTCTTCAAAGGCCACGTCTTCCCAGACCGAACAGAAGCAAACGCGCCGACGGAGAAAGGTTGCTGCACCCAATCGCGGTGTCGTCCACGCTATCCAAGCCCTGGCAACCGCCGTCGTCGTTCCAGTCGTCGGGTTTTCACTGTCGTCGTTTTTCTTTGGATCGGATACACGGATTGACGAGAACGTGCTGCTGCACACCGTGAATCCGCAACACATGAACGTCACCGTCATCGAACGGGGCAATCTGCAAAGCCAGAACAATCGCGAAATCAACTGCATGGTCGAAGACGTGCAGCGCGACGGGATCAATGGCACGCCGATCTTGTGGATCATCCCCAACGGCAGCAAGGTCAAGAAAGGCGACTTGCTGGTCGAACTGGAATCCGCACCGATGCGTGAAGAGCTCGACCAACAGATCCTCGATACCGAGGAAGCTCGCTCGACACAAATCCAGGCCGAAGCAAACTTCAACAACCAGATCGTCCAAAACGAAACCAGCAAGGCGGAAGCCGAGCTGCAGGTCCAGCTTGCCGAGTTGGAACTGAAAATGTTTACCGATGACGAAAGCGGAACGCACAAGCTGGCCGTTGAAGAAATCAAGCGGACGATCGACGAAGTCAACAACCAGATCTTGGAAGCCCAAGCGACCTTGGAACTTCGCCGTGACGATCGCCGCGGTATCGATTCGCTTTACAAACTCGGCTACGCAAACCGGAACGAGCTCCGTAAAAGCGAACTCGCCTATCTGCAAGCCGAAGGCAAATACGCGGCCCAGTTGAACAAACTGGAAACGACGCTCGCGACGCTGAAGAAAAAAGAAAACTACGAGCAGGAAATGGAACTGCTGCGGTTGCGTGGAAAGCTCGCGACCAGCAAGCAGGGACTCGAACAAACCTTGCGAAACAACGAGGCCAAGCTGGCTCAGGTGCAAGCGATCCTGCGTGCACGAACCGAATCGCTCAAGAAAGAAGAAGAGCGACTTGAACGCTACGAGACGCAGCTTGCCGCGTGCAAAATCTATGCACCCGAAGACGGCATGGTCGCGTACGCTTCGTCACGTAACGACGAAATCCGCGAAGGTGCCCCGGCCCGCTATCGTCAACACCTGATGTCGTTGCCATCCCTGCGTGAAATGCAGGTGCAAACCGCCGTTCATGAATCTGACCTGGATCAGATCAGCATCGGTATGAAAGTTCGTATCACGGTCGACGCATTCCCCGGTAATGAATACATCGGTACCGTCCAGTCGATCGCAGTTCTGCCCGACCAAAACGGTTGGCTTAGCAGCGGCACCAAGGTCTACACCACGATCGTCACCATCGATGACGAAGTCCAACAACTGAAACCCGGGATGACTGCGGTCACCGAAATCCTGGTCGACTCGATCGACGATACGATTGCGGTTCCGATCCAAGCAGTGATCGAACGGGATGACCAAACGGTCGTGTTGGTCCGTCAAAACAATCGTCTGGGGCTGCGTGAAGTCGAAGTCGGACGTGAAACCGATTCGATGGTGCAGATCACCGAAGGTCTCAACGATGGCGAACAGATCGCACTCAATCCTCGCGAATTTGTCGACGAATTGCTTTCCCAAGACGGCTGATCGCTCAGCCGCTTTCTCCTGATTTCCGTACGACCGCGATTTATCGAGACAGCGAATCTTTCCATGTGGTGGGCCACCCTTAAACTTGCCGTTCGCAACCTGTTGCTGCACAAGATGCGCAGCTCGTTGACGCTGCTGGGAACCATCCTGGGTGTCGCCTCGGTGATCGCGATGTTGTCGATCGGCGAAGGCAGCAAGCAAGACGCTCTCGATCGAATCCGAGAACTGGGCGCTGGGAACGTGATTGTTCGCTCGCTCAAACCGGCCCCGGAGGACGATTCCAGTAGCTCGTCGAACAATCAAGGCATCGTGTCGACGGCCAGCTACAAAGTCAACGCGTATGGCCTGACCTACGGTGATCTGCGCGCCCTGCAAGACTTGCCAACCGGCGAAACAATCGTCCCGCTGATGATGAAAAAGCGAGACGTCTCACACGGCCGTCGTCGGATCGGGCAGGCTCGCGTTTTGGCAACCACGCCGGACTTGGCTGATGTCCGTAAAATCGAAGTCGCACGCGGTCGCTTTATCCAACAACGCGACTTAGAAGGCATGTCCAACGTCGCGGTCCTGACCGAAGGTGCGGCGCGAGCGTTGTTCGGTTTCAATGATCCACTCGGCCAACCGATCTTGATCGGCGGGATCGCCTTTCGAACCGTCGGAATCCTGAAACAGCGTGACAGTGGTCGTGCCCGCGCCGGCGAAAGCGAAGGCGGCGATGCCAACCGCGACATCTTCATCCCACTCGATACCGGCCGGGCGCGGTTCGGTTTCTTCGTCAACGAAGGCAATCGCGGCAGCCGCGAGTTCGACCGGGTCGAGCTCAGCGAAATTACCTTGGCGGTGGCCGACGCAAACGACAAAGAAGCCGCCACACGCGTGGTCCCGACAGCCAACATGATTCGTGGGCTGCTGGAAAAAAGCCATGCCGACAAAGAAGACTACCAAGTGCTGGTACCGTTGGAACTAATGGCACAGGCGGAGCACGAGAAGCGAATTTGGAATTTGGTGCTCGGGGCGATCGCGGGAATTTCGCTGTTGGTCGGCGGGATCGGCATCATGAACATCATGTTGGCGACCGTTACCGAACGGACACGCGAGATCGGGATTCGCCGTGCGATTGGCGCCAAACGTAAAGACATCATCCGGCAGTTTTTGTTGGAAACCACCGTGCTGTCGGCGGCCGGCGGAGTCCTTGGTGTCGTGCTTGGTGTTTCGATTCCGATCGCGGTGACGATGATGGCCGGTATGAAAACGGTGACCAGCCTGGGAGCGATCATGTTGGCGTTCGGTATTTCCGTCGCGACCGGGATCATCTTTGGCGTGTATCCGGCCTACAAAGCGGCAGCGATGAACCCGATCGAAGCGCTGCGAAAGCAATAGCGATTCGCCTAGCGTTATTCCACACTCAATCCTGCCGCATCCTTCGCATCACGCGACTGTTGGCGAAGATGCTTCATCCAAAAGTTGACGGTCTGAAATCGTTCCAGCCATTTTGTCGTTGACGTCATGACAAAAGTGTCGGTGCGGTGGTCAACGACGATGTAGGCGTCTTTCATTAGGTCTTCGACTGCCTGAGTATCGATTTGCGCATCGAACTCGATTTGGTTCAGGGCGATCTGTGTGATTCGGTCAATCGCTCGTTTCGACCGAACCTGTTCCAGGTACATCCAAAACGCGGTGGGTGTTTGTGGTCTGGGCATCCATCGTTGGCTTTGTTTTTCCAGCGGACCGCGCCAGTTTCGAATCATCGCATTCCGGCGTGATTGCTGAACCAGATACTCATCCGGTAGGCCGTCGATGATCTCTTGCAGCTCAGGCCGAGCGCCGTCTCGACTGACAAACATCTGAAGCGCTTCGCAGCTAAACAAGTCGGCTTGTTCGGCGATCGACAGCAGCGTGGTTAAGTCGGCTTGTCCAACAACGGCGCGCTCACGGATCAGTTTCGACCACTTCGACAAGACACGGATACAGTCCAGTTGGAGTTCGTAGTTCGCTGAATCGGGGGCTTCAAGCCAGGTGATTGCAAGCGTGTCCTGCCGTAATCCATAAAAGATGGCTTCATTGGTAAAGCATGACGCGATTTCATTGAATGTGACATGCTCGCCGATGGACGATTTGGCTGCCAGTTCTGCTGAAATCTTCTGAGATGCTTCTTCTCGCGAATCGAAATAGTCATTGCTCGGCGTCAATGTTGAGTTATAGAGAAGGTTCGGATTGATCCAAATGCTTTCCAGACTGCTTCGGCTTGGCAGCTGGACCGTTTCCATTTCATGTCTCCAACTCGAATCACGTGGCGGCAACGTCGCCCAGCGAACGACAAAGACAATCAAAAACGGCGCAAAGAGTGCTGCCGCGATGTACTTTGATTGACGCAAAATGTAGCGGCGGTTGCGTGTCTGCTGCTGCATCCACAAGTCGGTTAAACGATACGACCCGTAAAGCAGAATGATTGCCGAAATGATCAGCAGTCCCATCGCTTCAGCGAAATACTCGAACAGACACAATCCCAACAGGATGGCTGAAAAGTAAACCGCCACGGGGCCCGCGAAGAAGTTCAGCAGCGGTCGCGATGTCGATTGCGAAAACATCACGGCCATCGCATACGCAGAAAGTCCGATCCCGTACGTCGCTGCCCATTTCCATGGCAGTAACAGGGACTGATCTAAGAACATCAGAACCATCATGGCGGCAAACAGCAGATGCACAATCACGAATGATGGCAGCACACGTGTGACCCAAACCAGCTTTGGTGAGATGCCACGGTCAAAGAAGAACGCATTTCGGCCGCGAAGCGAATCACTGTAAAACGTCAGGCCGGCCACAAAGAACAACACCGTGCTGGCGATCAGGAACGTGGCAGGATGAATCGAAAGGTTTCTTGAGTTGGAAACATAAAAGAACCCTTGCGCTGCCACCCACGAAATTGCGGCGATCGCTAGCAAGAAGTACCAGCGAGTTGGGCGAAGACTTTGCCACAACAGTGCACCGAAGCGAGTTGGCGGAACTTTCGGAATGACAGCTTGTGCCAATCGCGATGGTTCATGGGGAGGCCGGTATGCGTTTGCGACCGACGAGAATTCTGATCGCTTGGAAGATCGCTTCAGCGACCATTTGCGTTGTGCCCAAGTCAAACGTCGCCAAGCCAGGAAATACATCAACGTGAACACGATCATTGCTAACCCGACCGAATCGACGATCAACAAAGGCAAGTGTTCTGTTGTGAGCGGGGTTGAATGTTGGGGGCCGGTTTGAAAGTCAAACCAATTGACGAGGCCCCAAAGGCAGCCAAAGATCGTCGGTAAAAACGCAATCAGACCGGCGATTGGTGAGCGAAAGAAATAGGCGGTGACAAAGCTGCAGATCAACATCAGTAGGCTGGTCGCAATAAACGCGATCGCCGCAGACATGTCACCGTCAATCAAATTTGCTCGTGTCGAGATGCGAAAATCCAGTTGAATCGAATGCAATTGGTACGAGATCATTAGCAAGGTCGTCGCGATCGCCCAAGAAGCCAACAGACAGGCTAGGCCGACAACAAACTTACTCGTCGTCACCATCTTCCAATTGGCCGGCAACGTCCCGAGCCATTTCAGGGAGCCGCTTTCTTCTTCCATCCCGACCAACATTGCGGGAGCACCGAAGGCGACCAGAAATGGAACAAACACCCAAATCGCTCTCGCCAGGTTGGCAACTTCCTGGTCATGCAAGTTGTTCATAGCGGCCGAGAGTTCCAACAACACCATCATCCCGACTGACGCACAGCATGCGGCCACGCCGAGCATTCGAACGATGCGGTAGTCCTTCCAAAGAAGCCGCGAAAAGATTCGTCCATTCATTGCATCACTCTTAACGTTGAAGCACCGTACCAAACACTCTCACTGAAACGCTGCTACGCCACCGATTCTGTCGCAGGTTTGCGTTCGTTGACGTTACTTTGCTGCGGTGGGCGACTGGCCCGAGCGTCGCAGACCGCGACGAAGATTTCTTCCAGCGTGGGAGTCGTTTGTTCGATGCGAACAATTCCGGAGTCCTCACGAAAATCGTCACGCCAGTTTTCTGGCAAATTGCTGACAATCCAGCGAATTTGGCGTGCGTTCTTGGTTTCTGTCAGCACCTCGCCGCGAGGCAGCGCCACCGTTGCGTCGCTATGCTCCAACGTCGCAGTAATGATCTGCGTCGATTCACGAAGGTCCTGAAGTGGCTTGACCAACTTGAGTTTGCCTTCGTGCAAAATACCGATCCAGTCCGCGACCCGTTCGACCTCGCTGATCTGATGGCTGGACAGAAAAACGGTGTGCCCGAGTGCTGCCCGGTCGACCATCGATTCTAAAAATTGACGACGGACCATCGGATCAAGTCCGCTGGTCGGCTCATCCAGAATCAAAAGCTCCGGATCGTGCGAGGTTGCCAACGCCAACGCGACTTTTGCACGTTGGCCTTTGCTCATGTTCTTGATTTTGACGCCCGCCGGAACGTCGAAATTCTGCAGCGCTTCGGCATACCGAAATGGGAACGCTTCATCATAAAAGGCGGACGTAAACCAACCGATTTCTTGAGACGTCATCCAGTCATACAGGGCCGGCGCGTCCGACACATAACCGGATCGTTGGCGGATCGTTTCGCCATCACGATGACAAGACAATCCCAGTACCGTCGCGGTGCCGGCATCGGGCTTGATCGCCCCGGTCAAGATCCGAATCATCGTGGTTTTGCCAGCGCCATTTTCACCTAGCAAGGCAAACACGATCCCGGGCGGGATATCCAAGCTGACCTCATCGAGTGCTTGTTTATCCCCAAACGACTTGCTAACGCTCTTTAATGAAATGATCGAATTCATTGTGCGATTCCCCAAGAGAAGTGACCGGTGAAAGAGGAGAAGAAATCAATGGCTGCCGTTGCCGCTGGCTCGCGCGGTTTGTTCGATCTCCTTGAGTTGGCGTGTGAGTTCGCTTTCGAAGAGTTCGCGTAATTCGTCGGCGGTCATTCCGCCTGCCAAGGCATCGGCAAGGGCACGGCGAAAGCTGTCCGTGACAAGAGAGTTGCGCGCTTTGGTACAACGCTTGATCGCGTCCCGACGGACGATCATACCGCGACCGCGCAACGGTTCGATCACCTGATCGCTTTGCAATTCCTGATACGCTCGCGCGATCGTGTTCGAATTGATCGCCAAATCATTGGCCAATTGACGAACACTCGGCAGCATCTGTCCACCGACCAGGATGCCGTCCGCCACCGCAAGTTTGACTTGGCGGACGATCTGTTCGTAGATCGGGACATCCCCGTCTGGATCGACTGAAAAAAACATCGGCAGGCACTCTCGGTTAGAGTGAACTCGATTCGGTGTACCGCTGTCATGGTACACCGAGTCTCCTGGTTGTGTCAATAAAATTTGACACGCCGACCGTTTTCTTTTTGGGAGCTCTTCTTAGCAGGCAACGGTCACTGCTCGTCAAGGAAACGAATCGATTCGCCCTCGGTCCGTCGCTGTGCGACGACCAGCAAGAGTGCCGCGATCGGGGCGGTTATGATCAATCCGATCCCCATCAGCCCCAGACCGATACCGAGCAGGAACGTGATCGCGACAGAGATCAGAAACGAATTGAACAAGCTATGTGCGGCGATTCGAAACGTTCGCCGCAGTCGTACCAGGAGCGGCATCGGGCGGTCACAAAGCGGCAGCATCGGCCACAACATCATCGCAATGAGGACGGGTGCGATGATGGAAACCGCAAACGCAAACGCGAACAACAGCAGCATCAACTGAATCGTCGCCGCGGCCATCTGGTTGAACATCAAACCGGTCGCCACGACCAGAACCGATGCAATGAACGTCGCCAATAAGACGAACGTCGCGACTTGTCGAAACAGAGGCCATCCGGGTTTGAAAGACGATTTCAATACGGTTCCGTTGCTTGCCGGTTCTTCACTCGACGAAGCGTTGACCGTCCGGTTTGCGATGTAAATCAAAATGGCAATCACATAGGTGTTGACGCCGCAAAAGAATGGCGTCGCTATGCCAAGCCAAATCAATGCCGAACGCAAGTTGGTTTGTGCGTAGACGTTTAATCCGCTAAGTGGAATCACTACCAATAGGAAGTAACCCAAACACAGCACGAAAGCGGGCAGATAAAGGTCGCGGCGACGGAGCGATACGATCGCCATCGTGTCCGCAAACAGAGTTTCGATAGAAACCCGTTCGAGAGGGCGCTCGAGAGCAATTGACCGGTCGTCTTGGTGTGGAACGGAGGACACTCCGACTCGTTCGGCAACAAACTCGCGCTCACACCCCGGGCACAGGGATCGTTTTCCCGATGCCTCGATTGGAAGTTCCAGCGTCGCTTGGCAGTGTGGACAGGTTTGACGAAATAATTGCATGATCCAGTTATCCCGATAGACGGACCGAAAGGGCGACTGCCAGCAACACGATTGCGGTGCCGTCAGAAACTGTCAAGCGATGGCCGGTGGCCCGTCGGCGAAGGTATTCGATTAGCCGTCCTGTTGGACATCCATAACGACAATAGCCCATCGGAATCCAAGCCGAAGCCACCAAGGTCGCTACCGCGAAAGCAATCGATACGGTTGGCGCCAGACGAAACAAGTACGCATGAAACGGTTCCCAATTGGCCAGTTCAACCGTGGGGTAAAACAGCAGCGTCAGATAAGCAATCGTCAGGCTGCATCCCGGAATCATCGTCATCATCCAAGCTAACTTGCGATTCAACTTGATCCGACGCGACGAATGTTGCGAGGGCCGAATCAGTTGTTGCAAGGCACCATGAGGACAGACATGATTGCAGTACGGGTTCGATTTTCCAGCGGCTGGCCCGACCAATGCGATCAGCGCGATCAAAGCCAAGCCCGGTGCCAGTCGCCACGCGATGCCTTCGCCTGCCCACCCCGCAATCAGCGACATCGACAGCATATTGCCGGACCAAAACCCGACCACAACAACGACGGTAACTAACCAAACGCGTCGAAACCACCGTTTGCGAAACCAACCCAATCGCTTCACCGTTCCCAACCCGATCATCAGCAAGATGCAAGCGAAGCCCGCGTTGCTAAGCCGAACGTCGTTACCCCATTTACCAATCCGGCTATGTGTCATTCGTCCCCACAACGTCGTCCGATCACGTTGGCGTTCGGTTTCCAATCGTTGTTGTTCATTCCAACACTCGCAAGTTTGATAAACTGTTTCTGCGATTGCCAGACTGGTCATCGTCGCACCGGAAACACCTTCGACACCAGATTGCTCCAACGTCATTCCGGCCAGATGCCGACGCGTTTGTCCGGTAAACTTTTTCCAGAAGCTCCGCTCCATCCGGCAATAACGCACATAGGGTTCGTTATCAAACGACGAACGAATCTTGATTGCTTCGATGATCACGTCCTTCGCGTTTGAACGGTTGTCATCACGAATCCGGAAGAGTAATTCGGTTGGTCCCTGGTAACCGGCAATACTATCGGTAAACGCGCCCGATCGAAGGACTTGCCCGATCCTTTGATTTTCGGCGTCATAGACGGCGGCGGAGTAGTTGCTGTTGGTGATGTAGTCCGCTTTTGGAAACCAATCAGAGATCTCGTCGACTTCGATCGGTTCAGGGAACACAAGCGACTGACGTGAACCACCGATCCTAGCCATGACTCCTTTTGCCAACGCAAGTGATGTCAACGTCGCGCCCGAGACCGCATCGATTTCGGGTTTGCTTGGAGATTCCTGCGACCCCGAGTCGTCGAATCTCCACTCGCGAAATTGGTCAAAGAAATCAGTCGCGAGGCGCACCGCGTTGACATGTTCTTTGGTGTCGGCGCTGTTGATCAAGCGAACGCCCAGAAGATTGAACTCAGCATCAATCACCACCAACGCTTCCGTCGGACCGCGATAACCGATCACGTCGTTTGCTGCTGGCAGGGTTCGGCCCACACGGGCGATGGCTTGTCGGTTTGAATCGAATGCTTGCCAGAATCCCTCGGCATCGGCGGTCGGTTCGATCGAGAAAACTTCGGGAAGGATCGATTGCACGATCGCTAGATCGGGTGCTGCGATTGAACCGTCGTGTGTTGGCGAGGGTGGCCGAGCAGATGGGATCAAAAGACAAAGCGCGAATACCACCCCGACACGCAAGCTATGGATGATCGGAGCGGTTCGGGCTGGCAACGGTCGCATGAAACAGCGTCTTCAGTACAGCGTCTAATGTAACGGCAGTCTGCCGTGATGTTCGCGAACCCGGTTGACCCAAGTCAGCGCGGGCGGGAACGACCGCAGCAGCATGACGATCTTGCTGGTCGACGATGACCAAAGCGGCGCGACCAAACTGGGTTGGCCACCACTGGCCCAGAGGTCATTCAAGATCAACGCCAACACGGCTGGCTTGTCGTCGTTTTCTTCGTTCAGCTTCAATGGGTGCCGACGATACCGCTTGCGAAAGTCGGCTTCGAGCTCGTTGGGCGGTGACGCCGCGTCGAGCGGGCTTGGGGTGCGGGTGGAGATCGCGAGTAGGTAGCGCAGCCGCCGCAGTGCGACGTCGCGGTTTTGTGCTTGGCTTCGTCGTTCGGTCGCTTCGCCGATGGTTCCCGTGGGCCGATGCTCGAGAAACACACCGCTGCTGGTTTTGTTGCGATGTTGACCGCCAGGCCCACTGCGACGCTGGGTCCGCAGGTCACATTGCTGCGAAATCGTGTCCACATCCAGGCAAGCGTCATGGGGTGCCGGTTTCATCTGGCATTCCATGCGCGAGCTCGGATCGGGAAGGGTGGCGTCGGTGTTCTGTTTCATGGCGTTCGTCGCGTGCGGCCTTGTATCCTATCGGATTTCGTCTTTCCGGAAAGCAACGCAGACGATGAAAGCGATCGCTAGGCGGTTGGGTAGGGACCGTCGGCGAACGATTCTTCGTGATAGCCTTTTTTGCCGATCGTGGTTGCAAGATCCGACAACAGCGGCTGGCCGTGATCAAGGCGACGCATCACTGTGGTCACATCGTATTGAGGTTGCCAAAGTAACTCACGACGAGCTTTCGCGTTGTCATAGACTCGATCGATCGTCGGAAACATGGACCATCCGCGTTGTTCATACGTGGCGACCAGTTCCGGCAACCGCCGGCGAAATACAGCTTGGGCGTCGCGGCGTAACTCGGGCAGATCATCAGGTGTGAACGGAGTCGTCGCGCTGATGATGTAACGTCCGAAACCGAGCGATGCGGCTTGACGGAGTGCACAGCAGTGCGCCGCGACAGCGTCTTCGATGTCGACTCTTCGGCTGACGAACTCGTTGGCTTTGATATTGTCGTCGGCAAAGGATTCACGTACGGACCGGTTGTCGTCTTCTTCGGCGAAAAAGCGTGACGTCCGCAGTATCAACGTTGGGATACGGTGGTCGCGATGGAACAACTGGCAAAGGTCTTCGGCGGCGACCTTGGTCGTCCCATAGATGTTTTTGGGTACGGGCCGTACTTCCTCGGTGATCCATGCCGCGGCTCGCCGGGCGGTGGCACCAAGGCATCGCCAAACGCGCTGGTGGTACTGGTGAAGATGAACGCGTCGACGTGATTTGCGACGGCTGATTCCAGCAGGTTCAAAGTGCCGGTGACGTTCACATCGACGAAGTCCTGGCGGCGGTGAGTCGCGACGTGCGGTTTGTGCAGCGTCGCGGCGTGAATCACCGTTCGGGCATCCGCCAGACACCGATCGACGAGCTTGCGATCCGAAACACTGCCGACCACATCGGTGAATTCTGAATCCATTCGATCGAGTCCGATCGCGGGTTGGCCTGTGGTGCGAAAGGTCCGCATCAAAGCCTCGCCAAGGTGGCCGGCACTGCCAGTAACGAGAACGGTCATCACGACGTCCGATGTTGAGGGAAATTGGTGTGCATTTGCGGGTCGGACACGGCAAACGGCGTCAACGTTCGCGTCGGCGTTCGACCTTCCATGCGACCGGGTGACGAGCTATCCTTCGGCGGATGAAATCGCCACAACAAATCTTCCTGACGTTTTGCAAAATCGCGATCCCGCTTGGGATTATCGTGCTTTTGGTTTCACGCATTGAACCTGAACAGTGGGAATCGCTTTCGCAACACCCCAAGAACTATCCGCTGTTGGTCACGGCGTTGTTTGTTGCGGTCGGCGCGATCAGTTTGTCGTTTATCCGCTGGTGCATGTTGGTACGGTGCCAGGGAATCGAATTGACGATGTTGGAAGCGCACCGGTTGGGGGCGATCTGTTTTCTATTGAACTTTGTGTCGGCCGGCAGTGTCGGTGGCGACTTGTTCAAAGCGATCTTTTTGGCCAAGCGACGTCCCGGACGCCGCGTTCAAGCGGTCGCATCGGTCATGGTCGATCGCGGTGTCGGCTTGTACGGGTTGTTGTTGCTCGCTTCGGCAGCTTTCATTATCCAAGGGCAAAGCTTGGCATCCGGCGTCGATTCGGAAGACATGCAAAAGCTGCGTTGGGGCTGTGGTGTGTTGGCCGGGATCGGGACGGCGGTGCTGGGTGTGCTTGTCTTTGGCGGTGCCTTTGTCGATCGACTCGTCCGGATGGGTGAAAAACAGCCTGTTGTTGGCGGCGCGATTCACCGTATCGGTCCGCCGCTCCGGATGTTTCACCACCACCCGATCGCCTTTGGCTTGTCGATCCTGATGAGCCTGGGGGTGCATTTTCTGCTAACGGTTAGCGTCTACCTGATCGCATGTAGCTTGTATGCGTCGGTTCCGACCATTGCCGAACACATTATCATCGTCCCGATTGGAATGTTGGCATCAGCCCTACCAATCACGCCTGCCGGGATCGGCGTGTTCGAAGCGGCGATCGAATGGCTGTATCATCTGATCCCGGCCGAACCGACGTTGGCGTCGGGAACACTCGTCGCACTCACCTTTGAAATCGTCAAAGTGATCATCGCGATCATCGGGACGGTGTTTTACTGGACCGCTGGCGAAGAGGTTCGGGAAAGTCTCGAAGAAGCAGAGCACGAAACGGAAACCGAGACTTGATGGTTACCGATCGGATTTCGTTCTCCTCAAAAGCGTCAGTGTCAAAACTGACGTTTCGAGTGTCGCCTTTCGCTCCGCGAAAGTAGCGTTCTCTACCGCTGCTTTTGCGAAGCAGAAGGCTACAACGGGACAGTACAAACCTGAAAATCAACAGGTCGCTAGGCAGCGATTCGAGCCCTTGCCTGATGCAAGGCTTCGATGCGATCGTAAAGGGCTTCACGTTCGGCTGCCGATTCAGCTTGATGACGGGCCAGTTCGCGACTGAGTCGTTTTGCTTCGGCGACGGGTTTCTCAAAGCCGTCGAACGTTTTAAGACGAAACTGCAACTGCTGGCGTTCGATGTCAGCTTCTCGCAGACGGATCGTCAACGAACTGTTGTCAGCGATGTAGCGCTGCAATTGTTCTTCCAGTGATTCACGGCGGCGTTGTTCGATCAGATTTGCATGATGGTAACGTTCGCGCGTCGCGATCAGATCTTGTTCCAAACGTGACGTTTCGCTGCGGACGCGTTCTGCGATTTGTCGCTCATCAATCACAACGGAATCCGCAACGGCAGTGACGACCGTATCCTTGTCATGCGCCGCCGCACGGCTTTCACACTCGTATTTTTCGATCAGACTTTCCAGACGATCAATTTCCATCGCATATTCGCGAGCGGTTTCGTGTTGCTGAAGCGTCGCGTTGGCTTCGGCGGCACGCGTTGCGGTTTGCAGCTGGCGGAACTGTTGGTCACGCTGGTCGGCCAATTCGACCGCTTGGTCAAGCTGCTCGTTCGCGTCATCCAACCTTTGTTTCAACTCTGCGAGTTCTTTGTCCTGTTCGCGGACTTGGCTGCGTAATTGATCGTTTTGGCCGACCGAGACCGCATGTTCGCGGCGGAGTTGATCAAGTTGTCGTCGGGCGTCGTCGGCCGCACGCTTGCTGGCACTGATTTCTTGTTCTTTGGCAAACAGCGATGCGTCGAATTGGTCTTCGATGTCGCGACGTTGTTCGATCGCTTCGAGCAACGCTTGCTTCTCACGCGACAGCGATTCGAGTTTCAGGTTTGTGCGGGCCAACTGATCGCTGACTGATTGCGTCGCTTGGACGAGCTGCTGTTGTTCGCGTTTAGCGCCCACTTGGACGTTGTCGAACTCTTTGGTCAGTTCGTCAAGTTCGCACTGAAGCCGATCATTGAGATGGTCTAGGTCAGCGTTGGCTAGTTCGACGGCTTCGTGATCCGTTTGTAGAACCGATACCGTATCGCTGAGCTTTCTCAGTCGGTTGTCGCGTTGCTGCAGCAATCGCATCGCTTCGTCATGCAATTGGTCATACGCGTTCTCAGAGGACGACAAATCACGCGAGAGCTTTTGGCATTGTTGCACCAACCAGTCGGCGAGGTCGACGGAGCTTTCGTGAGCAGACTCCCACGCGGCGCGACGCTGATCGGCAGACTCAAGCTGTTGGCGAAAGGCGACCGCACGCGATTCGACATCCTTGACCAAACGTTCTTGGTGATGGATTTGCTGATCGCGTTCTGCCAACAACGCTTGATGACGCTGGCTTTGTAGCGCGTGATGGTCGCGAAGCGTTTGCTGTTCGGCGAGCGCGGCGGAGGCCATGTTGGCCAGTTCTTTTTTTAGCGAGTCGACTTCGCCAGCCAGGTCATTCTCTCGCGAAATCCGGTGATCGCGTTCGGCTTGGTGCGATTGTTGAAGCTCGCGATTCTTTGATTGCAATTCGTTTAGCTTGGCAATCAAGTCGGCTTTTTCTGCGTTTGAACGCGATAGCACTTGGTGCTGCAGGTGGGCGAAGCGTCGATCGGCGTCGGATTGGGTGGAGGCGACGATGCCACGCAATCGGGCAATTTCGGCGTTTGCTTGTGCCAGTTGGTGATAGATCGCGGCCGCGTTGGGGTCACGAGCAGGGCGCGGTGGCTCGCCGTACGGGGCGTGCTGTTGCCACGGAACCGCGTCGTGTTGCGTGCGCCAGCGATCGTCCATCGAATTTCTCCCTTCCATGGGAAAGTGTTCTACCAACGGGTTACGTTTCCTTACGGTTTTTCACGCGTGAAACATAGGCGAAATCGTCCCGCCAGCAAAAGACCAGTTTCACGGCAAAGACCTTTGACTCGGATTTGACAATGTTCTGACGATTGCCAAACGGTCTCAAGCAATACTGCGTCGGTTGTCTTTGATCGTCCGCCGCCGCACACCAAGGCTGAGCAATGCTGGTGTTTTCGTCGTTGCGTTTCCGAGCCCTGTGGAGCCTCGTCTTTGTACTGGGGTCGGTTGCGATTGCAGTCAGTCTGTTGGCGTATTTTCGTGATGACCGAACGCCGACGTTCCTGATCGAAAAAGGCGACCTGCGTCACCAACCGCTGTGGCGAACGGCATTTTATCTACACATCACCTCGGCGACGGTGTGTCTGTTGACCGGCCCAATGCTGATGGTGCGGAGGCTGATTCGGTTTCGAAAGCTGCATCGATGGCTGGGTTACGCGCACCTGAATTCGATTCTATGGGTCGCGGCGCCCACCGGATTAATCCTCAGCCCGGTTTCCAAAGGCGGACCGTACGCGGCGGTCGGGTTTGCGATCACCGGCGTCCTGTGGTGGATCACCACGTGGCTTGGCTATCGCGCGACCGTTAACCGCGACCTCGCCGACCATGCTCGCTGGATGATCCGTTCGTATTCGCTATCGCTCGGGGCGGTGTGGTTTCGCTTGATTCAGTTGGCGATCGCTTATGGCATCCCCGCCGTCACGGCGCGTGAGAACTACATCGCGTCGGTTTGGCTGAGCCTGCTGGCCAGCGTTTGGGTTGCCGAATCCGGCTTGCGTGTTGCCTTTCCAGTTCGTCCTGTTCCTTCAAGTTCTCAATTAGAGGTCCTTACATGAACCGCTTTTTAGTCATTCCGTTGGTCGTCTCGGTCCTGTTGTTTATCGCGGTGCTGAACCAGCAATCGATCTTGGCAACATCCGAACCACACCTCGCATCGGCGGAGTACCGATTGGCCCGATCCGATCACAAGTCATCGCGTCCGTTGATGCCGTTGGAAGAAGCCCGACGACAAATTCTGGAAGCGTGGCCGCAGGAATCGCCGGAAGAACTTTTCACTCGGCGCACCACGTTCCTGTCCTTCTCGGCGTTCTTGGATCAGCCAAGCGAATTGACACAGTCGCATTCAGAATCGAATTTTCTGTTCTCACTCGCCATCTTGGCTCACGGGCACGACCAGGACGCCCAAGAGATTCTGAAAAGCCGGTTTGCGAAGCCGCTGGCGATTCACGTCGACCGCGAATCGGGGCAGACCTTTATTTTCGAGCAAGGCCAATGGCACGACTACAAGACTTGGGCGGAAGAAGCTTTGCCGACGATCCGAAAGCTGACGAATTTCGACGTCTGATCAGTCTGCGCAAAGTCGGTCATGTAGTTGCTCGAGCGTTGTCGCGCCGGCGACTCGCTCGATCCAGTCCAATTGTCGTTGGTTGATCGGGACCGGCGTGCCCGGTCCGGTCATCGTCGCGGTCAGACGTTTCAGAATCCCGGTGACGAGTTCGTTGACGCCCTGGTTGTCGGTCGCGATTGTGCGGATGGCCCCGACACTTTGGTCGAAGCGGGTGTCACCGTTCGCGTCGGTTGCCAAATCAGCTTTGTTGAGCACTTTGATCAGCGGCGGGGCCGTTTCGATCTCGGCCAGGACCTGCTGAAAAAACGGATCCAGCGGCGGCGAATTGGGCTGATGCACCAGCACCAACAGGTCAGCGTGCTTGACCGCATCGAGCGCGCGTTCGATGCCTTGACGTTCGATTTCGTTGCCCGCTTGGTGCAATCCGGCGGTGTCTCGCAACCGGACTGGCCATCCGTCGAACACCGTTTCGGCATCTAGCACGTCGCGCGTCGTGCCTGCGACATCCATCGTGATGCTGCGGTCGTACCCCACCATCGCGTTGATCAAACTGCTTTTACCGACGTTCGGTGGCCCGCACAGAACGACGTCGAAGGCACGGGCGAGTCGGGTGCCGATCTTGCCGGCGGCAGCGATTTGTGCTGCTTCTCGCGTGATCGATCGACACAGCGTTTCGTCAGCAGATCCACCCTTCGATTCGGCGACGGCCCGACGTTTCTGGTCACGCCATCCGACCAACGCGCCGCGGATTTGGTCCAGCACAATCGCTGCGGTTTTTGCCGTCACACAAGCGGCGAGGGCTTGAGTGGCTTCGGCGACCCATCGATCTTCGGTCGGAATCGATTCGAACAATCGGATTTGATGGGGCGAGGTCTCGACGGCTCCCAAATCCCGTAAATCCTGGATGATCCGCTTGGCCGCGGCACTGCCACCGTGGCTGTGAATTTCAAAACGATCGGCATCCAGGGGGATCACAACGACCGACTCGCCGGCGTTTTCATCCGATCGCGACCAAGTCCCGTAACGCACGTCACCATGCAGCAATGGCCGCGGATGATTGGTTCGAAAACACTCGCTCAGGTATTGTTCCGCCGAAGGGCCGGCGAGTGCGACGACGGCGATCGCCGATCGGCCTGTGCCAGTCAGTTTGCCGCAGACGGTCTGCGATCGAACATCGATAGAGGTTGTCTCGTTCACGCGAGTTTGTTTTGATGCCGGGAGATTGTTAGACTCGCCAACGGAGTATGGTGACCTATCGTTGAGTCAGTGGGTTCAACGACTGTCGCAGTAAGTTGTGGAGAGATATGGGTGGGAGTGTGCCGGATCTAGCTTCGATGACCGACGAAGAATTGTTGGACATGCGAATCTGTGATCTGAAACTATCGATCCGAGACACAATCTTGGAAGCCCGCATCGATCAGTTGAATCGAGAGCTGGCTGATCGAGGATTGAAGTTTCGACCGCATTTCTGGCTGAGCGAAGACTGGTTCTCGCCTGATGGTATACCGGGGATCGCGATTCCGTTCTATCTGGCCCACCCGCGATTGTGCCGATTGGAGCGAAAACAGTTACTGGAAGTCGAAGGCGGCACCAAGCAGTGGTGCATGAAAATTCTTCGTCACGAAGCCGGCCACGCGATCGACACCGCATTTCAAATCCGCCGCAAAGCGCGTTATCGCGAGCTGTTCGGAAAGTCCTCCGAACCCTATCGCGAGTTCTACAAGCCGAATCCACAAACACGCGACTACGTCCTGCATCTGGAAATGTGGTACGCCCAGGCGCATCCGCTGGAGGACTTTGCCGAGACGTTCGCGGTTTGGTTGCCAAAGAAAAGCCGCTGGAAAACGCGCTACCGAAATTGGCCGGCTCTTAAAAAACTGGAATACGTTGACGAGTTCATGAGCAGCGTCGCCGGCAAGACGCCCACGGTTCAGTCCAAACAGACGCTCGACCCGGTCAGCCAAATTCGCCGGACCCTGCGAACGCATTACCGTAGGAAACGTGAGCATTATGGGATGGATTATCCGAATGTTTACGACAAAGATCTTCGCAAACTTTTTTCCTGCGACCGCTCCCACCGTCGTAATCCGACCGCCGCGGCGTTACTGTCACGATGGCGTGGGGAGATCCGACGGGTCGTCGCGAATTGGACCGGTGCAAACTCGTATATGATCGATCAAGTGCTGCAGGAAATGATCGAGCGCTGCCGAGAATTAAATCTGAGGTTGGGGACCAGCGCTGAGGTTTGTAAGCGAGACGCGATGATTTTGGTGGCCCTGCGAACGAGCAATTATCTCAATTCGGGCCATAGACGGGTGATGATGTGAACAAACTGCGTGTGTTGGTGCTGGTCCGCGCCGGTCATGTTCCTCCAATGACGCTCGACGGCGTCACCGACAAAGAGCTTGACGCCTGGAAAGCTGAGTTCGATGTCTGCGACACGCTACGACATCTCGGCCACGACGTGTTGCCCGTTGGCGTGTACGACGATTTGGCGCCAATCCGTGACGCATTAACCGAATTCCAACCGCATCTCACGTTCATGCTGTTGGAAGAATTCCACGGCGTCGTGACCTATGACTTTGCGATCATCAGTTATCTGGAACTGATGCAGCAGCCTTACACCGGTTGCAACCCGCGCGGGCTGCTGCTGAGCAAAGACAAGGCGCTCAGCAAAAAAATCCTGACGTATCATCGCATCCCGACCCCACGCTTCGCCGTGTTCCCGGTCGGACGTACGGTACATCGGCCCAAGAAGCTTGAGTTCCCGCTGTTCGTCAAATCGGTCACCGAAGACGCTTCGTTCGGGATCAGCCAAGCGTCCATCGTTCGCAACGACGAGCAACTGGTCGAACGTGTCAGCTTCGTCCACGAACACGCCGGTGACGATGCCATGGTCGAACAGTACATCGAAGGCCGCGAAATCTATGTCGGCGTGATCGGCAACCAACGGCTGCAAACGTTTCCTGCCTGGGAAATGGACTTCGGCAAAATGCCCGACGACACCGCGCGGATCGCGACCAGCCAAGTCAAATGGAATCGCAAGTACCAGGAGAAACACGGCATCACGACGCACGAAGCCGAAGACCTGCGCGGTGACGCCGGCGAAAAGCTCGCCAAGATCTGCAAACGTGTCTACCGCGCGTTGAACCTGAGCGGTTACGCGCGAATGGACTTACGGCTGACCGACTCGGGCGAAGTCTATGTCTTGGAAGCCAACGCGAATCCAAACATCGAATACGGCGAAGACTTCGCCGAGTCCGCCGAGCGTGGCGGAATCACATACGACGCGCTACTACAACGCATCTTGAATCTAGGCCTGCGTTACAAAGCAGCCTGGATGACGAATCTGTAGACCAACAGATTCTCGTCGTAGAAGCAGAGTCGCCCTCAACGCATTCGCGATCGAGTCGCATCAACCCCCTCGACGCCCTTGGCGAGTTTAGCAAGACGCACGTGACATCACTCGAAGTGTTGGACACACGATTCGCGTCCCGCCACCAACGAGCACTCCTGAATTCCAATCCGCCGAATGGAAAGAACTGCAGCTGCCCGCTCTGATTAGTGTTCTATTAGTACAGATCAGTGTTCCAAATTCCCAACCACTAATCTTCACTAATCGAACACTAATAGTAGATGTTGCCACTCATCAAACGCTTGAATCGGGCCGCTCGTTTGGTCGATTGACCACCTTTGCAGGAGATCGTGTTCAGCGATGTGAAGAACTCGGTTCAGGTGATGTTTGTGTAGTCCATGTACAGCAGTGGTGTGTTCGTCGCGTTTGGCTCGCCGGTGAGGGTCCTGTTTCCGGGAAGGACTACTCCTTTGGCAAAGAGTGGATTTGACCTCTGAGAGTGATAACCCGACAAGCTTTCCGATAACGCCGAAGTTGATCCCGAAGGCGTCCGCAGCAATGACCAGCGGGCTTGATTTCGAGATGAGGAATTTGCACCGCCGGCCCCTCCGGGGCGAGTCTGTTGTTCGCGTCGCAATCTCGGGGCTGCCACCCCGAGCTACCGACGCGGATTCCTCCGGAGTCAAACCTGCCGCCGCTGAATGAACCTGCTTCAGGCAACGTGGAAATGATTGGGTGACGTTGTAGCTTGATGCGCCTTCGGTTCGGAGAACCGAGCGACATTGTCGCTCAGCTCTTCGAGCTGATTGCGCTCCACACAGCTAATTCAGTTTCAGGTAATGTGGAAACAACTGGACGACGTTGTAGCTTGATGCGCTTTCGGTTCGGAGAACCGAGCGACAATGTCGCTCAGCTCTCCGAGCTGATTGCGCTTCCTGGAGTGTAGAATTTAGTTCCACTTTCCGATATTCGTTGTGCCCAAGACATAGTTGTCATTATGGACGGACTCGTTGGTGAGCTGTTTGATCCGAAAGGCGATTTCGACACCTGGAATCGCACTCGCCCCCATTGGCATCAACCCGCTGCGATCTGTTTCCTGACCATGCGATTGAACGATTCGATCCCCGCTTCAGTGATCCAGCGTTGGTTTCGAGAACGACTCGACTTTCTACGTCGACAGGGTGTCGATGTGGATCGAGATTGGAAAGCTGGCTATCAGAAACTGTCACTCGAAGATCAGCAGAGATTCGACAAGCACTTCTCTCGTCAACGTGAAACGACACTCGACAACTGCCTGGGAGAGTGCACGCTCGCGAATCCCATTGCGGCGAGTGAAGTGGCCAAGTCGCTGGCCAAATTTCACGGTGATCGCTATTGGCTTGGCGATTTTGTGATCATGCCGAACCACGTCCATTGCCTGATCTCTTTTCAGACAAGCGAACTTGCAAAAACACAACCCGGCGGTTGGATGCGTTACTCGGCGAGGCAGATTAATCGATCAACAGACAGGACTGGCGTTTTATGGTTCCCTGAGCCGTTTGATCATCTCGTCAGAAACGCGGAGCAACTGGACTATTTGCGAAACTACATCCGAGACAATCCGAAGAAAGCCGGAATCTCGGCTGGCAAGTTTTTGTACCGAGCCTCCGATGGGCCGTTCTAGTGTCGTTCGACGTTCCGAGCGGAAAACAAGAGTTTAGCTGGACTTGCGTTTTCGGCTCGGAGAGCCGAACGACATTTGGTTTTGCCATTCCTTTTGACTTTGTTTACAGCACCGGTTTGCGCGGGCAATTTTTATCCGGCGAGCAGCGTCTCGATTCGCTTCACGGTCTGGTTCAAGTCGTGGTGTGTTTGAATCATCTGCCACGCCGCTTTGCTGTGTTGCTGTGCGAGGTCAGGGCGACGGGCGAATTCCAAGATCGCGTCTGCTAACGATGCTGGTGAAGCGACGTCGGCCCAAAATGCCGTCGGTTGGTCGTGTTGCAATTCGATCGTCCCTCCGGCTTTGGTCGCAATCACCGGCGTTCCCAAGGCCATCGATTCCAACACCACGTTGGGCATCCCTTCGAATCGCGACGGCAAGATCAACGCGTCGGCACCACTGATCGCGTCGGTCGCGTCATCGACCGCACCAATAAACTTGCAAACGGATTGCAGGTGCAAGCGTTGTGATTGATGTTCCAGCTCGCCGCGAAGCACACCGTCACCGACCAGGTGAAGCTCTGGAGGCGGTTGGTCGGCCGGCCAGTTCGCGACCACGCTGGCCATCGCGTCGATCAAATCAGCATGACCTTTTTCGCTGGTCATTCTTCCCACGCACACCAAACGTGTCCTGCCCGAACTGCGAGCATCCGACAGATCGCGTGCGGGTGCGGAAAACCGCACTGGGTTTGGTATTACCTGGACGCTCCTCGGTTTCAGTCGATAGTATCGCTCGGCGGACAAAGCGGCTTGACGGCTGACCGCGACGACAGCATCAGAGCGCCGGTACGATCGTGCCAGACGTTGACGCTTGAGCCAAACGAAACGACTTTCCACCGACGGCAGCGCCAAATGCGGCGGGCTGACAATCGTTGAAACGCGGCGAATGCCTTTGGCAGCGCCTCCCGCTAACAAAGACATGTGGAACGTACGATCGTAGACCACGTCGATCTGATTTTCATCGATGACTTGGCGAACGAATCGCGTCTGATCACGCAGGGCTCGTCCGGGAAAATACAGCTTTTGTGTGTGGGATGGTTTGCTCGCGACCGCAGCGTCGTACGCGTGGATCGTGACGTCGCTGGGCACCTGACTTAGAAATGGCCCGGCGGCTTCGGACAGATACAGATGCGGTTCGAAATGCTCGCGTGAGAGATGCTGTGCGAGCAGCAGGACTTGACGTTCGCTGCCGCCACCACGCATCGAGCTGATCATCAGCAAGACACGTTGGCGTTTGCGTGGGCTTTGCAAGACAGGCTGCTTTCGAACGGACAGGGCATCGGTCAAGGCAGCTTGACCTCGATCCAAACCATCCGGTGATCGCTTGCTTCGGCCCACTTCGCGGTTTCGTCGTTGCGGTTCGGCCAGAACACACCGCTGGTTTCGACATTCAAATCGCTGCTTGGCAAGACAAAGTCAACGCGCATGTACCCGTTGCGGCCCCAATCGGCAGTCTTGCTGGCCAAGTCGCCTTTGCCCTTGTAGCGTTCCTTTCGTTCGGCGATTGCTTCGTCAGACGATTTGGGCTGAACGTCATGCACGCGCGGGTGGCTGATCAAACGTTGGATCGCTTCGCGTCGGCCGCTGCCGTCGACCGGATCTGCGTTCAAGTCACCCATCACGACAAAGCTTTCGCCCGATGCCAATCCGCCGGCGTTGCCTTGATCATCTTGCAACCAAGTCGCGTTGGGATCCGCGTCCAAGTAGTGAACCCAAAACTGGACTTCGTCATGATTGCGTGCCCCGTTGCGGTCTTCGCGTCCGTCGAACACCGGCGGCGTCGGATGGCTGGCCAGGACATGAATGGTTTCCTCGCCAACTTGAATGGGAACGTCGATGTGGTTTTTGCTGCTGAGCCGTAGTTGTTCCCAAGTCGCGTCGTCGTAATAGAAATCGCCGCTATCCGGATCGGCTGGGCGAATCGCGTCTGGCATTTGGCTCCAGCGGAACAATTGGAACGTTCGCAGTTGATCGGTTTGGATTGGGTATCGGCTATAAACCGTCATGGAGTATTGGCCGGGATAAATGCCATACCCGAAGGCATCGTTGGCGGTGTGCAGCTTGTCGTCATGGTTCAGGTCCATGTCGGAGTCGATACCGGTATTACTCGCTGCGCTGTAGAGATACGGGTACTCGATGCCTTGCAGGGTTTCACCGTCGACTCCTGGTTGTCCGACGGCGAAGTAGTTCTTCGCCAGCAGCTTTGCCACGGCGAAGTCTTTGTCGTAGTCCAGTTCGTTGATCAGCAGGATATCGGGCCGCACGGTTTGCACGATGCGAGCGATGTTTTGCGACTGGGCATCGTCTTTCCCCGAGAGTCGCTCGTGGATTTCGCTGGCGGTCTTGCCGTACAGGGCGACGTTGAAGGTCGCGATACGCAGGTGGGTTTCTGCCATCACGGACGATAGTCCGGTCAGCGAGACGCTGAGCAGGATGGCGAGTGTGAAGAGACGGTGAAGCATGGCTAGCGGTCGAGACGATCGAAAATGTTATTGAAGGACGTGTTTGCCCATAGGGTACTCAAGCTTCGCCTTTTAGCCTCCGGCGGACCCACTCTTTTCTCTTTTGAAGGTCGCGTTCGAACCCTCGTTCGACGGGTTCATAGTACGTCCGGCTGGATCCCAAGTAATCTTGTGCGGCGATCCCATCCGGGCAATCGTGGCTGTAGATGTAGCCTTCCCCCCGGCCCTGTGTCGCGGCGGAGGTCGAATGCCCATCCATCAGGTGTTGTGGGACGGCTAGCAATTTTTTCTCGCGGACGTCCCGCCGGGCCTGGCTGATCGCGACGGTTGACGCGTTGCTTTTGGGTGCGAGTGCTAAGTACGACGCCGTTTGCGAAAGCAGCAGTTGGCTTTCGGGAAGTCCGACAAACTCGCAGCCTTGCATGCAGGCGACCGCCAGGGGGAGGGCGTGGGGGTCCGCGTTGCCGATGTCTTCGCTGGCCAGGATGACCAACCGCCGGCAAAGGAACCGGATGTCTTCGCCGCCTTCGAGCATTCGTGCCAACCAGTACAGCGCCGCATCAGGATCACTGCCGCGGATGCTTTTGATCATCGCGCTGATCAAGTCGTAGTGATCGTCGCCGGTGCCGTCGTAACCGGCGACGCGTTTGCCGATCGATTCGGCGGCCGTTTCCGTAGTCACCGATGGCGGCTTGGTATCGCTGCTCGCCACAGCGATCTCCAGTGACGTGAGTGCCCGACGCGCGTCGCCTTCGCAGACGCTGGCCAACAACGCGATCGCCTCGTCGTCGATCTTCACACCCAGCTTTCCCAAGCCGCGTGTGGCGTCGTTTAAAGCTCGCCGGATCAAGGTGGCGATTTCATCGGCGGACAGCATTTGTAATTGGAACACATGGCTGCGACTGATCAACGCGCCGTTGACGGCAAAGTACGGATTGCTGGTCGTGGCCCCGATTAAGGACACGATGCCTTCTTCCACGTCAGGCAACAACGCGTCTTGCTGGCTTTTGCTGAAGCGATGGATTTCGTCGATGAACAGCACCGGTGCCGGTTCGCCGGTCGCGACCAAGTCCTTCGCCCACGCCATGGCTTCGCGAACGTCTTTCACGCCACCGGTGACGGCGCTCAATGTGCGGAATCGGCTGCCCGTTTCGCTGGCTAGCAAGTTTGCCAACGTGGTTTTTCCGGTGCCGGGAGGCCCGGACAGGATGATCGATCCCAGTTTGCCCGCGTCCACCATTCGCCGCAGCAGTTTTCCTGGGCCTAAGATGTGATGTTGGCCGACATACTCAGCAAGCGTCGTCGGTCGCATGCGGGCGGCCAGCGGTTTGGCTGCGTCAAAATGATTCGACTCTTCGGCGTCAAACAAGGATGGGGTGTTGGACATGCGATCGCGTCAAGACAGCTCGATAACGAACAACGGAAAATGAAAATGATCGGATGGACCGCATTGGCGATCACGATCGTCATTCTGGCGGCGATCGCTTGGCGTGTCGATGATTGGGGCCGCGACTGGACCGAAAACACCGCCCAATTATCCGCAGACGCCCAGAACCCTTGGTTACGACCACAAACGCTCGATGGCGATGTTCAGGAGGTTGAAGGCAAACTTCGGTCCTGGGTCGATTCGAAATCCGATTGGCAAATCGAAGGCGACGAGACCGTGCCCGCTGCAGACGGCGGGGGGAGCCGGCGACTGCATTTGACGCGTCGCACAAAACTGTTTCGCTTCGTCGATGATATCCACGTGACGATTGTGCCGGATGTCGGGGCGACGTCTGGCGACGGCGCTCCGGCAAACCGCTGCATCGTCGAAGCTCATAGCCAATCACGCCTTGGCAAAGGCGACTTGGGCCAAAATCCACGCAACTTGATCGAACTTGCCAAAGGGCTGGCGACGGCGGATCAATCGGCCAAGTGAACTGAATAGTTCTCGCTTGTTCGGCGACGGGTGCTTGCGGATCAGCTAAAATTAACCGTGTGCCACCCGCTTCCCATTTCGACCATCACTCCTGAACATGGCTCAGCGATCTCGCTCCTTCATCGTTGCCTGCGGACTGGCGTTCACAGCTCTGAACCTGAACGCGTGCGCCGAGGCGGCGGAGCGTGCTGAAAACCGGTCCGCTGAAAACAATGCGGCGACCGAGCCGCTGGATTACTCCCGCGACGTTCGCCCGATCTTGTCCGATCATTGCTTCGCTTGCCACGGACCCGATGCGCAGGAACGAAAGGCAGACTTGAGACTCGACCAATCCGACGGCGTCCACTCGGTGATCACATCTGGTGATCCTGACGACAGCGAACTGGTCGTGCGGATTCATGCCGAAGACGATTCGCTGATGCCGCCGGCCGAATTTGGCAAGCCTTTGTCGGCCGAGCAACTCTCGATTTTGGAACGCTGGATTGCCGAAGGTGGCGAGGTCCAAGATCACTGGGCGTTTACCAAGCCACAGAAGCAAGCTCTACCTAGCGACGCGGGCAATCCGATCGATCATTTTATCAATGCCAAGATCAAGGCGGCCGGTTTGGTTCCCAATCCGCAAGCCGCCCCACGGGCATTGCTGCGCCGCGCTAGCCTAGCGATAACCGGGCTGCCACCGTCCCGCGAACAAATCGAGCGTGTCGCGACAAGTGATCCGAATTCGAGTGATGCCGTTTATGAACAACTCGTCGATCAATGGTTGGCTTCACCGGCGTTCGGACAACAATTCGGCCGCTACTGGTTGGACTTGGTGCGTTTCGCCGATACACACGGCTTGCACCTGGATAACTATCGCGAGATGTGGCCTTATCGCGATTGGGTGATCGACGCGATCAATTCCGACATGCCGTTTGATCAGTTCGTCACCGAGCAATTGGCAGGTGACTTGCTTCCCAACGCGACGTTGGGACAGCAGATTGCCAGCGGTTTCAACCGGCTGAACGTCACGACCAGCGAAGGCGGTTCGATTTATGAGGAAGTCTTCGCCCGCAATGTGATCGACCGAACCGATTCGTTCGGGACGATCTTCTTGGGGCTGACCACGCAGTGCGCAGTGTGCCACGACCACAAGTTTGACCCGATCACCCAAAAAGATTACTACTCGCTGAGCGCGTTCTTCAACAGTTTGGATGGCCAGGCGCTCGACGGAAACAACAAAGATCATCCGCCCGTCGTCCAAGTTCCCAGTGATCAAGATCGCCAGCAATTGGCCGAGTACGATCAACAGATTCAGGAACTGCGGGAAGAGCTCGCCGGCGACATCGACGAAGTAGATACGGCGCAGCGACAATGGGAACTCTCCCTGATCGAATCAGCGACCGTCGCGGATCACATCGGCCATCAAGCAAAGTTGCTGCCGAGATCGGCTAGGGAAACCACAAACGAAATCGGCGAGTCTGCTGACAAAGGCAACGCGGTTGTTGTCGACTCGTCAGGCGTGGTGTATTCGAACTTGCCTGCCAAACCGCGTGCGACACTGACGATCGAGATTCCCTACGATCGATCGTTCAGAGCCCATCGTTGGCAAACCATCATCTTGGACGTCTTGCCAGACCCGAAAACCGATCGAGTCGGGATCTCCAGCAACGGCAATGCGGTGCTGACTGAATTCACGGTGGAGGCGTTGGTTGCAGGGAACTGGCATTTGATTTCGGTCACTGATGCATTGGCGGATATCGAACAATCCGGCGATGATTTCAAAGTCAAACACGCGATTGACGGACAGCGTGACGGCAAGGGTTGGGCGGTCGCAGGTCACCAAACCACCGGCCCACGCAGTGTTCAGTTCGCTTTGCCAAACCTTGCAAGGACATTGGCAATGCGACCGCGAAAGCTCCGATTGACGCTGGACTTTCGCTCGGTGTACGCGGCACATCAGTTCTTTGCGATGAAGTTTCGGCTGTCGGATGTCGAACCACAGGTCAGTCGTGATGAACAGATCACCTTAGGACCGATTCACTCGGTCGGGCCATTTCCGGTCGAAAGCGACGCACCGGGATATTCGCGCGTCTTCGTTTCCGAACAACGACAGTTCGACCCGACCGAGACGTTTGATTACCAAGGTAAAAATTTCCATTGGATCGAACGCCCCGAGTTTTCGCCTATCGCCGTTCATACGTTGCCCAGCGAAAGCGATGCGGTGGAAGTCCACTTGTTGCATCAACGATTGGATTCGCCCAAAGCACAGACGATCGACTTGTTGCTGGGGACCAGCGACGGTCATGTTGTTTATTTGAACAACAAGCGTTTGCAAATCACCAAAGCGATCGGGCCAATCGATCCGCTCTCCAACACGTATCGGTTGGAGTTGAAAGAAGGACAAAACGATCTGTATCTGAAGGCGGTGACGCAGTCTCGCCCCGCACAACTGACGTATGCCTATCGTTCGGCCGCGGTCCCGGCACCGCCTCAGATCGCCGCTGTCGTTTCGCATCCGCCCGATCAACGGACTGACGAAGAAACACAATCCATTCGTGCTTACTATCGCAAAGTCGTTTGCGAACATCCCGCATGGACCGCGTTGCAAGACATGGTCCGCGGAATGGAAAAGGCCAAAGAGGACTACAAGAAACAAATTCCTGTCACACTGGTTTGGAAAGAACTCGCAACGCCCCGGCAAGCTCACCTGTTGATCCGTGGACAATATGACCAACCGGGTGAACCAGTTCCGCGAGCAGTCCCAGAGTTCCTGCCGCCGATGCCAGAGGGCATTCCGGCTGACCGTTTGGGATTGGCGAAGTGGTTGACCTCGCCAGAGCAACCGTTGGCTTCGCGAGTCATCGTGAACCGTGTTTGGCAATGGCTGTTCGGCATCGGGATCGTCAAGTCCAGCGAAGACTTTGGCAGTCAAGGCGAACCGCCAAGCCATCAAGCGTTGCTCGATTGGCTGGCCGTCGATTTCCAAGACAACGGTTGGGATCTGAAGCGACTGGTCAAGCAAATCGTGATGAGTGACGCGTTCCGGCGTGACGCCAAGGTTTCGCCAGCACAGTTGTCGGTCGATCCTAAGAACCGATTCTTGGCACGCGGACCGCGTTTCCGATTGGATGCCGAAGTGCTGCGCGACCAAGCGTTATCTGTCGCTGGTTTATTGAACGAACAGCTTTCCGGACCGAGTGTAAAACCGCCACAGCCTGATGGGTTGTGGTATGCGGTTGCCTACACCCGCAGCAACACCGCGAATTTTAAAGCGGACAAAGATCCCGAAAAGCGACTTCGCCGCAGCGTCTACATCTTTTGGAAACGCACCAGTCCGCCGCCACAGATGTCGACCTTCGATGCGCCCAGTCGCGAATCGTGCACCGCGCGTCGAGAACGCACCAATACGCCGTTGCAAGCGTTGGTGCTGATGAATGAACATCAATATTTATTGGCCGCGAAATACATCGCGATTCGTACGATCCGACAGTGCGAAGCGACCGATGATCGAAGCCGATTGGCTTGGATGTTTGAAACGGTCACGTCGCGGCCGGCGAGTGATACCGAATTGGACGAACTGTCTCGCTTATTGGATGAATTGAGGGCGACCTACGAAGACGACACGGACGCAGCAAAAGCGTTTTTGAGCGTTGATGAGGAAAGGTTTGAAACGCTTGAAATACCGGAGCATGCGGCCTGGATGATGATCGCTAGCGTGCTGTTGAACCTGGACGAAGTGGTCAACAACTGAGATCGAATGATGAATTGGGACCAACAACAGCGACTGGAACTGACACGGCGATCGCTCTTTTCGCGATCCGCAGCGGGACTCGGCGTTGCCGCGTTGTCCTCACTCGATGCCTCCACCGGTATCGCAGCCTCGGCAACCGCAGCGAAATCGGCCGGCGGACTTAACGCTTTGCCGCATCACGAACCGAAAGCGAAACGGGCGATCTATCTGTTTATGTCCGGTGCTCCCAGTCAGATCGACTTATGGGATCACAAACCCGCGATGGCGGATTGGTTTGACAAAGACCTTCCCGAATCGGTTCGCAAAGGGCAACGTCTGACGACGATGACTAGCGGTCAGTCGCGGTTCCCAATAGCGCCCAGCATTTATAAATTTTCGCCGTATGGTGAAACGGGGACGTTGGTCAGCGAGCTCCTGCCCCACACGGCAAAGCATGTCGACGACATTGCGATCGTCCGGTCCATGCACACCGAAGCGATCAATCATGATCCCGCAATCACGTACATCTGCACTGGCGACCAGCTTCCGGGAAAAGCGAGCTTAGGGTCGTGGCTTAGCTATGGCTTGGGCACCGAAAACGAAAACTTGCCCGCGTTCTTGGTCATGACGGCGTCGTGGACTGGTCGCAAAGAAGCTCAGGCGCTTTACAACCGACTTTGGGGAAGCGGATTTTTACCGAGCAAGTACCAAGGCGTTTCGCTGCGAAGCAGCGGCGATCCGGTGCTGTATTTGTCTAACCCCAAAGGCGTCAGTTCGAGTGTCCGCCGCAAGATGCTCGACTCGCTGTCGCGTCTGAACCAGATGACCGCCGATGCGGTCGGTGACCCGGAAACACGAGCCCGAATTGCCCAGTACGAAATGGCATTTCGGATGCAAACCAGTGTTCCCGATCTGGCCGACATCAGTGACGAACCGCAGTACATCTTGGACCTTTATGGTCCCGAAGTGACGACGCCGGGAACGTTTGCTAATTGTTGCTTGATGGCGCGGCGGATGGCCGAACGCGGTGTTCGCTTCACGCAAATCTTTCATCGCGGTTGGGACCAGCACAACAATTTACCCAAAGACCTTCCGCATCAATGCCATGATGTCGATCAGCCCAGCTCGGCGCTGTTAACCGATTTACGTCAGCGTGGCATGATGGATGACACCTTGGTCGTCTGGGGCGGCGAGTTTGGGCGGACCATTTATTGTCAAGGAAAGCTGACCGCCGATACCTATGGTCGCGATCACCATCCGAAATGTTTCTCGGTTTGGCTCGCCGGTGGTGGCGTCCAAGGCGGCGTCGTTCATGGGGCGACCGATGAATTCAGTTACAACATCACCCAAGACCCTGTTCATATCCGCGATTTGAACGCGACCATCTTGCACCTGATGGGAATTGATTCGGATCGATTCACTTATGCGTTCAAGGGACTCGATCAGCGTTTAACAGGTGTCGAAGGCGGGCGAGTGGTTAGCGAGATTTTAGTGTGACGGAATCAATATCGGGGACGCCCAAATCAAGTGACCCAAATTCGAGTGACACAGCGACCAGCGATGACAACGCGGCCCATAAACATCGTTTAGGGGCTTTTTCGGCGGGCGCAATCGTAGCCGCCAGCATGATTGGAAGCGGGGTTTATACGACCAGCGGTTTCTCGCTCGCGGCACTCGGTTCGCCGATTCAAGTTGTCTTGGCTTGGCTGGTTGGCGGTATCATCGCGATCTGCGGTGCGGTCTGTTATGGCGGTTTGGTGCGGCGATACACCGAATCGGGCGGCGAGTATCTGTTTTTGGCTCGCGCGATTCATCCTTCGATCGGGATGATGGCTGGTTGGGTTTCGATGATTGCAGGGTTTGCAGGGGCGCTTGCGTTCGCCGCGACGGCGTTCGAAGAGTACCTGCGGGAAGCCGACTGGAAAATCTTTGAAGTTTTTCCGAGCCGTACGATCGCAATTTTATTAGTCCTAATCGCGGCCGCGGTTCACAGCGTCGGACTTCATTCGGGAACCAAAATTCAAAACGCGGTCGTTGTTTTTAAGTTCGTTTTGATCGGCATCTTTTCGGTGATCGCCTTTGTCGACTTTTCCGATTGGCAAGGCGGCGTAAGCCACGTCAGTCTGGACGCCCGACCGTCAGAGTCTTGGTCGATTTCGCAGGTGTTCGTTTTTGCCAACGCGCTGACTTGGATTTCGCTTAGCTATAGCGGCTTCAATGCGGCGGTTTATATGGCAGGCGAAATAAAAAATCCGCGGAGGGATGTCCCTCGGGCGATGCTGCTGGCGACCGTGTTTGTGACCTTGATTTACCTGGTGTTGAACACCGTGTTTGTGTTCGCACCTCGATACGATCAGGTCGCCGGAGAAGCCAAGGTTGCGACGATCGCCGCGAACGCGATTGGAGAACACTTGGTGAACAAGGGCTTTCAGATTGGCCTTTATGTTGGACCGTTGGTGTGGATCGCGATCCTTGTTGGCTTGGTGACTTCGGTGATGGCGCTGACGCAAACCGGACCTCGAGTCTATCAGAAGATGGCATCCGATGGACTACTCCCACGGTTCTTGGCGGGGCAGGAAAACGCGCAAGGTGACGGGGTGGGGGCGAGCCTCCGCCCGGCTATTTTCACCCAGGCGGTGCTGGGATGCCTCGTCATCGGCATTGCATCACTAAGCGAGCAACTAGACTACCTCGGATTCACGCTATCGGTGTGTGCCGCCCTCTGTGGTGCGGTAGTGTTTGTGATTCATCGGCGCGATGCACCTGTAATGCCGCGTTGGGCTTTTCCGGTGGTTCCGATCATTTACGTGTTCGGCACCCTGATGATTGCTACACTGACAGCCAAACGGGTTCCCGTGCAGGCCGCTGTAGGACTAGGCACACTCTCACTTGGCGTGATTGCATACTGGTTGACTCGCTTGTTGTGGGGTAGTCGGACGTCGGGGGATCGACGAAACTGACAGAGCTGTGCGTAGATCGAGGCGGACCACGCGCGGCAAGCTATTCACGAGAGCCTTTTTCGAAACAGATTTGAAAATGAGATACGCATTTCGGCTAGCTGAGCTGCTGGGCCATACACCTGACCGTCGCAAACGTCCCGGAACGATCAAATCGATCGTCGAGCATACGGGATTGGACCGCCATCAGGTGGCGTCGCTGTTGAAGAACGAAGCAAAGTACATCCCGCTGGATGCCCTGTCGCGATTGTGCGACTACTTGATCGATCAAGGCCACGCGACCGCCGAGCAATTGCCCGGCGCATTGTTTGCTGTAAACCCGGAAAACTTCTGGGAACTGATCGCTCGCCGAAACGAGATCGAAATCATCGTCGGCGTACGTGCGACAGATTCTAACGCGACACCCGAAGGCGCTTCGGTGGTTGCCAGTGACTCTGTCCTCGTCGGTGAAGTTCTCAGCGGGGTATCGACCTTGGGTGGCGTTGCCAAGCACAAGGAAACCGAACCAGGCGAAGAGAAACGCGAAGTCCCAATGCCGGACCGCTTTCAACAGACGCTTGTTTGGAGCCCCGGTCAGGTCGAGCCACAAGACGTCCGCCGCCGTGCGGAAGAAGTCTTCGACGGATTTGTTGATGCCACCGGTGACCGTGGTTTGATCTGCGTCGGCAGTATCAAAAGTAACCCGGTCGTCGAACTGTTGTTTTCGGACGTATTCGGGTTCAGCCCGTTTGTCACCGAAGACGACGTCGACGATGTACAAGCCCGATCCTGCCCGTTCTTCCTTCGCTACCGCGACACCGACCCCAAGCCAGACAGCGCTTCGGCCGGTACCCGTTTGAGCAAAAACGAAGACGCCCCCGAGCCCGGCTTCTACTACGAGAAAGACGACGGAACTTGGGAATTCGCAGGCGGTAAGAACAAAGACACCGCAATGGTGTTCTACATCTACCGCGAAGCACTCGGTCGATTGGACATGGTCCTCAGCGGATTCTCCGGTCGTGCGACACGCTTGCTCGCCAAGACCTTGGCGATCCGAGGTGAAGAGTTCTGGCCACCCGTTTACGAAAAAGGTGGCGACATCATCGGCGCTTACTTGGTCACGTACGAGCAGCCTGAAGACCTGCAAACCCGTGACGACGCGTTGTTCAACCCCAGTGGCCCTGCGGAAATCATGCCGCTGCCAACCGAAGCGATCGCACGCCGCATGGCACGTCGCTAATTCGTTCGCTGTCACTGCTGAATCTCCAAAGCCGGTTCGATTTCGGACCGGCTTTGTTCTATTCTGCAACAACGCTTTCGGCGGTTTCGATTAAGCTTCTCCCGATACGACGTTTCCTCGCATTGCATCTTCTGTGGTGACCGACAGCCGTGGCAAAACGAAAGAGCCAACCGACGCAAAAACTGACCGCTGCCGAACAGGCGGACAAGTTCGACTTGTACCAAAAGTCAGTTCAAACGCCTGACCACGAAGTCGAGTTCTTCGAGCAAGCCTATCGCGAGGCGTACAACCGTAAACCGCTCACGTTGCGCGAAGACTTTTGTGGGACGTTTGCCGTTTGTTGCGAGTGGGCAAAATCCAGCAAGCGCCGCACCGCTGTCGGCGTCGACTTGTGCAGCGAAACGCTTCAGTGGGGGCGTGACCATAACTTGGCGCTGCTAAAACCCGAACAGCAACAACGCGTTCGGTTGCTCGAACAGGACGTCCGTGACGGCAATACCGATCCAGTCGACGTGCTCGCCGCACAGAATTTTTCGTTCTGGATCTTTAAGACTCGCGCCGAAGTGATCGAGTACTTCAAAGTTGCCCTCTCTCACCTCGCCGAACGCGGCATCATGGTGATGGACATGATGGGCGGTGGCGAATGCTATGCCGAGCGGCATACCGACAAACGGACGATCAAAAGAGGCAAAAAGGGTTTCGCGTATCACTGGACGCAAGAATCATTTAACCCGATCACCGCAGACGCATCGTTTTCGATCTCGTTCAAGTTCCCCGATGGCAGCAAGCTGAAACGGGCGTTCGAGTACCACTGGCGATTCTGGACGATCCCAGAAGTCCGCGAGATGCTCAAAGAAGCCGGCTTCCGTGAAAGCCAGGTGTATTGGGAACGCGAAAACGAAGAGGATCCCGAACTTGACGGTGGCTGGTACCGCTGTGGTGCCGCCGATAGCGATCCCAGCTGGATCTGCTACATCGTCGGGATCAAATAAAAACGGCTCGCAGGAGTATTGAACTCCCACGAGCCGACAGTGCGATTTCGCTTGACGAGGTTGCCGAATTATTCGGCAGCAGCGGGTTCCAGGTTGAAGTCGCCCGACAGGTCACGCCACACACAGTGAATGTGGTTGGCAGGGTTGCCGGCGGCGTCGGGTTGCGTGTTGACGAACTCGATCAAGAAACGTTTGCCGCGAATTCGGTAGTAGTGTCCGATTCCCGGTTCAGTCGCACCGGCCCATGCGAAGTGGACATCGTCCCAACCGTCTTCGTCGATCGCTGCCTTTCGTTCGTTGGCAACCGGATCGGCAACGGTATTGGCGTAGACCATTACCAGCTTTTCCAGCAGTGTTTTGGCATCGTCGTCAAGCGACTTGAATGCGATGCCTTCGGGTTCGCCAACTTTGGCTTGTGCTTCACCGGCGAAGCGAATCTCTTCAAGAGCTTCGTCGCTGATGATCGCCGCGTCTTTCGTTTCGCCTTCCAGTGAGTTGATCAATTCGAACGCGAGTTGTTCTTCGTCTTTCAAAATACGAGTGCCTTTGCCCGGCAACAGTTTGCCTGACAGGTTGGGCACCTCGTTCATGACCGTTGCCGGGTTGGCCGCAAAGAACTGTGGTGAGCTATCGACCATCGCGCCATTTTCGAAGCTGAAGTTCATCGACAGGTGGTGGCCTTCAAAGCTCAAGCCCCATTTGCCTTCTTCGCCAGGTGTGCCGAAGATCGTGACGAAGTACTTTTGTGGGTCACGTTCCCAGGTACGATCAGCACCTTCGAGTTCGCGTAGCAGGCCTTCCATCAACATGATTCGGCTCGCTTTGGTGTAACCCGCTTCGCTAAGTGCCGCGCGGAGCATTCGCAACGCATCGACGCGTTGTGCTTCGTTCATTTCACGAAGCGGCAAACCTTTGCGAGTTGCTTTGGGAATGAAGTGCCATTCGACGCGTTTCTCGCTGTCGTAGTCCATCACGGCTTTGCCCTTTTGCCCCTCGTCCAGTTGGCTGAGGAGTTGGTTGGCATAGGTCGCGACCTGGGTGCCGGTTTGGTCGGCGGTTTTTAAACCTGCCGAAACTAGGCCGACGACGGCGATTAAGGCTGCGCTCAAGACTGCTGACAGACGCATCGGTGGAGGCTCGTTTGGTGGGAAAGAGAACAAAGGTGGGTCCAGACGGACCGACGATTCTACACGTTGAGCCCGTTTCCGTCCTAGGAATCATCGCTACCCAGACGCGAAATATTTCGCATTTGCCGTCTCAATTGAAAGCCCTGGAGATTCGCGCCAAACTGAATGTCAGTCGCCGATCGAATGCGGTTTTTTTCACACCGTGATCGGCTGAGCAACCATAATGCTAGATCTAACGCTGCGTCTTCCTGCGTTGCAGTGTGAAACGCTATCTTCTGGCCATGATTACGAATTCAACTCCATCGGTGCATCCGCTCCAGGCGGCCTTCTTTGAGCAAATGGGAGGCCCACAGCAATTCCAAGATCTGTTCGCGTACCTACCGGATGTTTACTTTTTCTTCAAAGACACCAATAGCCGCATGATGGGCGCCAGCTCGGCGATTCTGAAACGGTTGGGTGTGAACTCGGAATACGAAGTCATTGGAACGTCCGATTTCGACCATTTTCCGTCTCAACTCGCACATGAATTTGTCCGTGACGACCAAGCGGTGATGCGGACCGGGCGACCGCTAATCAATCGAGTCGAGATCTGGTACACCGAACAGCGATTGCTGGACTGGTTTGTGACAACGAAGTTGCCGATCCGCGGACGCGACGGTTCGGTGATCGGACTGATGGGAACCGTGCGTGATTACAGCGGTGCCAAAGAAGAAATCCAGGCCTATTCGGAAGTCGACGATATCCTGAATTTCATTCACGAAAACTTGGACCGAAAAATTGGCGTCACGGAACTGGCCAACATCGCGGGTATCTCGTCACGTCAGTTGCACCGCCGCTTCGTGCAGCTGTTTGGTTTGAACGTGCAAGAGTTTTTGGCCAAGACTCGGATCAAAGCTGCCAGTGACGCGTTGATCCATACCGACGACAGTGTCGGCGAAATCGCGGCCCGCTTTGGCTTCTGTGATCAAAGTGCGTTTACGCAGCAATTCAAAAAGCACATTGGCGAAACACCGCTTCGTTATCGCAAGCGGCACCATTGCCTTCCACGCATCTAACCAGACCGTAGAAACAATGTCGAACAATCACCGCCACGGAATCTTTTTCGCCCTCGTTGTCCTGATATCCGCCTTCGCAAACGCCCAGTCCGATCGCCCAAATATTTTGATCGCGGTGTCGGATGACCAGTCTTTTCCACACGCAAGCGCGTACGGCGATCAGGCGATTCAGACGCCAGCCTTTGACCGTGTTGCCAAAGCCGGGGTGCTGTTTCGAAACGCCTTCACGCCAGCACCTGGCTGCAGCCCAATGCGAGCGGCGTTCTTGACCGGGCGAGAGATCTGGCAAATTCGGGAAGCGGGCACTCACGCCAGTTTTTTCCCCACCGACTTGCCCGTTTACACCAATCAACTTCAGCAGGCCGGATACCACGTCGGCATGACTGGCAAAGGTTGGGGCCCCGGCAAAGCGATCGGTTGGCCACACAATCCGGCAGGCAAGTCGTATGGCAAACACAAAATGTCGCCCAAGTCGCCGCCGGGTATCTCATCGAATGATTACGCTGCGAACTTCGATGACTTTTTAGACCAACGCGCCGGCGAACAACCGTTCTGTTTCTGGTTTGGTGCGACGGAGCCACACCGTGTTTTTGGTAAAGGCTTGGGGGCGAGCAACGGCATCGACTTGGACAAGATCCGCGTGCCCGAGTTCCTCCCAGACGTCCCTGAAGTCCGCTCGGATATCGCGGATTACATGTACGAAATCCAATGGTTCGACGCGCACTTGGGACGAATGCTGGATCGGCTTGAGCGAGAAGGGCTACTCGAAAACACATTGGTCGTCGTGACCAGCGACAACGGCATGTCGTTCCCAAGAGCGAAAGCTAACTTGTACGAATACGGCATTCACATGCCATTGGCAATTTCATGGCCCAAGGCGATCTCTGGCGATCGCGTCAATGACGACTTGGTCAGCTTGATCGATGTCACCAAAAGCGTGTTGAGTGCGAGCGGCGTTACTCCAAAGCAAGCCGACCAGATGCCGGGGATCGATCTGATGCCGATGCTTCGCGGATCCACCGATGATTCCTCGAGCAATCATCCTTTGCGTCAGTTCGTCTACAGCGGCCGAGAACGTCATTCGTCATCACGGTTCAATACGCTTGGCTATCCCTGCCGGTGCGTGCGAACCAAGACGCACCTTTACATTCGCAACTTTAAACCGGAACGCTATCCGGCGGGTGCACCTCAGAAGTTCGACGCGGTCGACTATGACGATGATGGCAACCTCGTCAGCCAAAAGCTCGGCCCCGTCGACGGCGGCTACCATGATATTGATGCCTGTCCGACGCTGGATTGGATGATCGCCAACCAAACTCGCCAAGGCGTTCGTCAACTACTCGATTTGTCGGTCCAGTTGCGCCCGGCCGAGGAGCTCTACGACATTGTCAAGGATCCGGGTTGCTTGAACAACCTGATCGCGGATTCGACGCAACAATCCATCCGTGAGAAACTGAGCGATCAGTTGACGGAGTATTTGCGGCTGACGGGTGACCTGCGCGTCACGGATCCGGACGCGGCTGATGTTTGGGAAACGTATCCCCGAGTCAGTGCGCTGCGTTGGTTTCCAAAGCCAGCTTGGGCCGATCAGCACCCGGAAAGCGTTCCTGAGCAGGCTTGGCTGGAAACCAAACGTCCTTGACGCGATCGGCGGATTACGAGTTCGCTTTGACGGCACCGAACGCCGCAAAGCAAGATCGCTTATGCAGCAATTCGACTTGCTCGAAGCCGACTTGACGGAGCAAGTCCAGCTGATACGTAACCGGCCGTGGAGTGTCTTCTTTGTCAATGTAGGCGAACACTTTGTCACGATACGCTTCACCGCCCAATTCAATCAGATAGTCTCCGTAGCGATCCCACATCATCTGATCAACGGCAGACGTTTCATGAATGACCAAGTCGGTGATCCAAAAACTTCCACCGGGCTTGAGCAAGCGGAACAGTTTGCTGAAGACATGGTGCCAGTCGCTGTCGTCGCGAAGATGGTGAAGGACGGCGGCAGCCAGAATCACGTCAAACGCATTCTCCGGCAAGTCGGCTTCACGAATGTCAGTGTGCCAAAGCTGGATTTCACCAACACCGGTATCGCGCAATCGCTGCTCGGCCCGATCTAGCATTGGGCGGCTCAAATCCAGCAAATCGCAATCGAAAGGTTGGCCGTAGAGCGCACGCAGCTTCAGTGTGTTGTTGCCTGCGCCACAACCGACATCGAGTACACGTTCGATCTTTGGGGTCGAAGCCACCGCAGCTTCGGTGATCAGTTCCATTGCCAGCGGCGAGTCGATCGCGGCAGCTTGTCCTGTCTCGAGATTCGAGAATCGTTCGACGTCCTGATCGAACCGCTCACGGATCTCATCGGTTGACGATTTATCCGCAAAGTCAGTCGTTCCTCGGTGGCTCATGGTTTTTCCTAAAACGTGTGATGCGATCGTTTGACCAAACGCGGCGACTCAATTCGCCACGTCAGCAGGCTTTTGATGTTCGAGTGTCGCCTTTCGCTCGCTGAAAGGAGCGTTCTCTAACGCTGAGTTTGCAAATCAGAAGGCGACATTGGGGGAGAATAAATTGATTAATCAAAAGGCCGCTAGCTGTCATCGGAGATGACAGTGAGTCGGCGTTTTTGGTTCGCGGACAAGTTGGCTTCATCTCACCGCAGTGATGTCCCCCACCCCTCGCCGCATCCGGGGTTCTCGGACGGTTGCTTTTCGGCTCGAGCGTTTCGTCAAATCACTGTTTGCTTCGTAAAACCAACGTGAAAGTACGTCGTGCGACGGATAACCTCCGTTGGCAGCTTCTCAAGAAGGTGTTCACCGTGATGGCTGAAGTTATCAAAAGAAGTTCGTGAAAAACGGTTTGGATTCGAACGAAACGGAGATATGGATTCGTTGGAGGTACTTGCCAAAAATGGTCCGCGGGTCATTGAGCAAGGTTCGCGAAGATTAGTTGGTAGCGGATACCGTGAACAATTACCGGAGAACAAGAGTGCTGAATCAAGAGGTTGGAAACGTCGTCCCCAATGAAGGTGAGGCCAATGTGTCGGCAGATTCTGAAACGGCAAACAGGGAAGCGTCAAACGAAAGTGAGACGCGTGCCAGGATCGCAGAGCTTGTAGAGCAGCTTAAGCATCGAAACTCGAATGACGATTGCGGCGCGATCGAAACGTTGGTGTCGATCGGTGGAATCGATGTGATTGAAGCGGCAACGGCACTATTGGCCGCAGAGAACGTGCTCACGCGAACGGCAGCTTGCGAGATTTTGTGTCGAATCGGAAGCGACTCCGTGGTGCCTCTCGAACGACTTTTGGAAGATCAAAATAAGGACGTCAGAAAGTTCGCGGTCGACACACTGGCGTTGATCGGAAATCAGTCGTCCGAGAACGCGCTCATGGAAGCGTTGGCAGACCATGACATCAATGTCGCGTCTGCCGCTGCCGAAGCGCTCGGCGACATCAAGAGTGACCATTGTGTCGACAAGTTGATCGGCGCGATGAACCTGAATGTGCTAATGCAATGTTCTGTGGCGAAGAGTCTTGGTCAGATTGGTGGCGAAGCGGCGGTAGAAGCTTTGATTCGGTTAACCAAGGAACGCAATCCGATGGTTGTGTTTTCTGCCGTGAATTCATTGTCAAAGCTTCAGTGCGACGCCTCAAGTGCGGTGTTAGAGGAATTGACGCAACACGATAATGATGTGGTCGCTCAATACGCATCAGACGCTCTGCGGAAGGCGGATGCTTCCGTCTAATCGACGCTTTTGTGATTTCATCGCCTGGCGATTTCACCCGTCAGGCGATGCGGCATAGCTAAGCTTGCGACTGATACGTCGCGGAGAGCTGCGACATTTCAACCGTCACCTGCGACAACTTGTATGAAATGTTGGACATCAGATCGGACTGGTTGTCGACAGCAGCCTCGATCGTGTTTTGGGTGTTTCTGATCTGGCCAATGATGTCGCAAATTGCCCGGCTCGCATCCATCGCTTCGATGGTATCCGCTTGGATCCCGTCAATGCGTTTCGCGATCGCATCCGTCGACGCACTTGCTTTTTGTGCAAGCTCTTTCACTTCGTTCGCGACAACTGCGAAACCTTGCCCGGCTTCACCCGCTCTGGCTGCCTCGATCGCGGCATTCAACGCCAATAGATTGGTTTGCTCAGCGATCGCATTGATTTCGGCAACCACTTTTCCGATCTCACTGCTCCGCTCGCCGAGGCGAGTAATCGTCGAATTGGTCCGTGTCGTCGAGTCTACGGCCTGATTGGCAATGGTGGCAACATCGGACGTGTTGTGAGCGATTTCACGAATGCTTGCCTCGAATCGTTCGATATCCGATGCCAGTTCATTCATATGGAAACTGACATTCTGAGTCGCTTCACGTGCCGTATCAAAATTGACTGACGAGTCGAGATGCGATGCGAACTCGTCGTCGCTGAATGCGGAAGCTTCGTCGATGTCAGATTCGTCATCGGAATCGGTCGCATCTGCGGTTCCTTCTGGACGATTGGCGGCAAACACGAGCGGTGCGATGCATCCCAGCAGCACAATAGCGCTGCAAAGTCGAATCGCTAAATTCATTGTTCGGCGACTTGAGTTCGCTAACGTTTCGAGTTGCTCGGCAATGATCGCAGCCTGCTGCCGAGCCTCTGATTGCAACGAAAGGACTTCTTGAGAAGCTTCCCCGGATGCGGTTGGCAACAGATCAATGGTTGCGATGTCTGCGAGTGCCGATTGTTGTTTTTCGATCGCAGCTAAGACGACAGAATCTGACTGCGCTGCCCATTGCATCAACGGGCTTTGGCCAGTTTCCAAGTCGGTCGATCGGTGACTCGAAGAATCAGGAGTGTGCACCAAATCGTGAAGATGCCGTTCCACCATCAGCTGGTTTTCCTTGGCAAGGCCCCAGCCCTCGGTCAGATTTGCATTTCTCGATGACGCTTGAAAGACAAGCACCAAGCAGACGACCGTTCCAATGATCGCGAGGACCAAGACAACAGGACTTGTGGTCTTTCCACGTCGATTGCGGTTCGAAGCAAAACCCATATGATTCACCACTCAGCTTGAAGGTTCCATCCGAAGCTGTTCACTCCGGTCGTAGAAATGACATTTTGCCAGCAGTAGGATGACCGCTAAAAACGAGACTTGGCAAACTATAGAACCGCACAATGTCGTTAACGGTCGGTTGGCTGAAACCTTCCCCAATTGCAGGAAACCCCTCGGCTATCGCCTGAACGAATGCACTGCGGTACGGGTGTTGTTGCAGGCTTACGGTCGCCAGAATTCATGTTCAACATCGATCGCACTCAATGCCGTTCACATTGAACCTAGCGAATCGATTCACTGTCACGAATGACATCTACTGAATCAACGCGTGCAACAGGAGACGTTTGTGGTGTTCGATCAACCGATTCGATTATGGCAAGTCGATGCCTTTACCGATCAGCCGTTCGCCGGTAACCCGGCAGCCGTATGTGTGCTGGATCAGTTTCCAACCGATGAATGGATGCAGAACGTCGCGGCAGAAATGAATCTGTCCGAAACCGCGTTTGTCGTTGCGACCGAAACGCCAAATCGATTTCAATTGCGTTGGTTCACGCCGGCAACCGAAGTCGACTTGTGCGGTCACGCGACATTGGCAACCACGCACGCACTGGTCGAACAACAGATCGCCAAAACGGATTCGCCAATCCGGTTCGAAACTCGCAGCGGCGAACTCACTTGCACCGTGTCGGCAAACACGATCCAGATGGACTTCCCGGCCGAACCCGTCGACGGAACCATTGCGACGGAGTTGTGCAACGCATTGGGTATCGACTCAGTCCCCGTGTATCGCAATCGCTTTGACTTGATTGTCGTTGTCGACGATGCATCGCAAGTCGAATCCGTGTGTCCCGACTTCAGCCGACTGCAAACTATCGAAACACGCGGCGTGATCCTGACCAGTCGAGGTGACGCTCAAGCGATTGACTTTGTCTCGCGTTTCTTCGCACCGCGTTGCGGCATCAATGAAGACCCGGTCACCGGGTCGGCACATTGCTGCTTGGCACCGTATTGGTCGAGCGTGATCGGTAAAGACAAGCTTGCCGGATATCAAGCTTCGAGACGTGGCGGAACGGTGCACTGCGAAGTCAACGGCGACCGCGTGCTGCTGAGCGGAAATGCGGTCACGGTGATGCGAGCCGAACTCGCCGTCACTTGCCAATACAAAAGCGACTGAAGACCCGGTCTAAGATATCGTCGGTGTAAACCGCGCCGGTCACTTCGCCCAAATTTGAGGCGGCTAATCGCAATTCGCTGGACACGTATTCGTGACCGTCGCCTCCGCGAACAAATTGCAGCGCCGACTCGATTGCCTGTTCAGCCGCAAGCAAACTACCACGGCATCGAGCCGCGGTCCCGATCACCGATGTCGAGTCACCGGAACTTTGTTGCTCGATCGAATCCACGATTTGACGCTTCAAGACATCCAAGCCGCGTCCGGTTTGCGAACTGGTTGCCAACCAAGGTTCCGGTGCGACGATCGCAGGGTCATCACACTTTGTCGCGATCCATAGGTCGATCGATGAGCGGCGTTTCTCGGCTGCCATCGATCGCATCTGCTCGGCATGACTGGCAAACGCTTGATCGTTGATGTCAACGCACCACAAACGGATATCGGCATCATGTCCGGCGCGACCGGCATGTGATTGTGCTTGTCGCATGATTTGGTCGTCTGCCGTTTCGCCTTCGACGAGTTCGAACCCGGCGGTGTCGGCAATGGTCAACGGATAACCGTCGAGCTCTAGCCCCACCGAAACCACGTCACGCGTCGTTCCCGCGATCTCGGTCACGATTGCCGCTTCACGTCCGGCCAACGCATTGATCAAACTGCTTTTTCCGGCATTCGGTAATCCACGCAGTGCCAAGCTCCAGTCGGACTTGTCTTCGCGACGTTGCTCAAGCTGTGACCTCGCCGCGGCAATGGCATTGGCGATGAATTCCAACCGAGACGTCAATTGATCGTCTTCGATGAACTGGATGTCTTCGTCAACGAAGTCCAGCCCCGCTTCGACGTCGGCTAATAAGTCCAGCAGCTCACCGCGTAGCTTTTCGATCGGCTTGGAAAGGTTTCCAGCCAACTGACGCAGTGCATGGTCAAGCGCACCGCGGGTTTCGGCATCGATGACGCCAAGCACCGCTTCGGCTTGCGCCAAGTCCAATCGCCCTGCCAAAAATGCCCGCATTGTGAATTCACCCGGGCGTGCGGCTCGGGCACCCACGGACGTTGCGGCATCAACGATCGCCTGCAAGATCGGCAGCGAACCGAACGTGTGCAGTTCGACCGACGGTTGCCCGGTATAACTTCGCCGCGTCGGCCAAAGCAACGCCCGCACCGGGATCTTGCCCAGCGGTGCGGCCAAGTCGATTTCACAATCGACTCGATGGGCTTTCGACTCGGAGGCTGGCACAATGCCAATCCGCCGCGCGACGTCAATTGCGTCAGGTCCTGACAGACGGATCGCACCGCGCACCGCTTGTGTTGGCGGCGTCGCGATGGCAATGATCGTCTCGCAGACTTCGACACCACCTAATGTCATTTCTGTACCAACTCAATCAGTGGTTGGCGGCAGTGCCGACAGGTGTGATCGCAGCTGACGTGACGTAGCTTGTCGATCGATCGGTATTCGCCGAATCTTGCTTGGCGATGTTGGCGGCCTTGTTCGTTCCGCCCACACTCGGACCAGCCGATTCGAGCGCACTCAGCACCATGCCTTGAGTGACAAGGTCACGCAAGATGATAGGCTTTTCAGGAGACTTACCGGGATAAATCGCGAGCATCGGAATCGACTTGCTGCCCAGTTCTGTTTCCAACTTTCGCACCAAGTCTTCGGGTTGGTCGGTCAAGTCTGCCAGCATCGCGACGCCGTCCAATTCGTCCAGCATCTTGCGAGTCTGCTCGGTGTCTAGGGCGACTTCTTTGTTGACGATGCAGTTCACACACCAAGCGGCGGTGAAATCCAACATCACCGTCTTGCCCATCGCGTGCAATTCTTTCAAACGCTGCTCGTCGTATTTTTCCCAGCGTAGGTGATCGTCGACGATGTATTCGACACCGCTGCCTTGGGCGCGGATGACTGGCTTGGCGGTCAGGTACGTAAACGCAAAGAAGCCGATTGCGACCGCGCTGACGACACCAATCGACCAGCCACGGATCTGCTTTCGCATCGACTCCCATGGCGGGACTTTACCCACGACCCAGCATCCGAACCAAACTCCGATCAACGTCACGAAGACAGGTAGTTTTTGTGCGTCACTGAACTGGTTGAAAAAGAACGCGACGGTGCCGAGGAACAAAAACGCCAAGAACTCCTTGAGTGTCACCATCCAGTTGCCAGGCTTGGGCAAGAAGCTCACCAAGCTTGGGAAGATCCCCAGCACGATGTAAGGCATCGACATTCCAAGTCCGACCGTCATCAACACCGCTGCCTTTTCAGGTCCAGGCAACGAGATCGTGTAAGCGAGTGCCGCGCCCAACAACGGGCCGCTGCACGGGGTCGCCATCAACGTGGCGAAGACACCGGTAAAGAACGCGCCGACTGGGCCTTCGCGTTGTTGCAAGTCTTGTGATTTGTTGCCCGTCGCGATGCCTGGCGTTGGCAGTTCCCAAACACCCAAGTACGACAACGCAAGGGCGAACACCAATACCGTCAGTCCCAATCGTACCGGGAAGTAAGCGAGTTGTTGTCCCCATCCAAACGACGCGAACACGGCCAACCCGGCGAGTAGTGCGAAGACACACAAGATGCCCGCGACGTAAGCAAAGTTCAGCAACATCACGCGTTTACGATCTTCGCCCGCTTGCTGGACAAAGCTCATCACTTTCAGACCGACGACTGGCAACACACATGGCATCAGGTTCAGGATGATGCCGCCGCCAAACGCCAGCAACAAAATGACTGGCAAGCCAGCCTGGCGACCTGACTCGTCAGTGATCGCAACAACGGCGGTATCGTCTTGTTCGTTGCCCGCGTCATTGTTGGCAACGCTGTCCGCAGGAGTGTCGCCGCCAGCGTCGGAAAGCGTTTCACCGCCGGACAGCGGATCGACCGGATCAACCCAGTCGACTTCGGCAGCCGCGTCGAGTGCGTGAATGTATTTGACAGTGGTGATTTTAATCGGCTGAAGTGCGAGATCCGTTTTGTCGGCGACATGAACCGTGGCGGTGAACTCGAATGCCATCGGCTGCAAGCAACTGGTGTCGTTGCATGCTTGGTAGGCGATGTAACCTTTGATGTCGTACGCTTTGGCCGAGGTGTCTTCGGGTACTGAAATTGGCAGCGACCAAGTTGCTTCACCGTCGTGATAACGGACCGACGGGATGACCTTGGATTTGATCAGCGGCTGTTCGGTATGCGGCTTGCCGACTTTGAGACCATGCTTTTCGGTGATGATGAAGTTCGTCGCGTTTCGACTGTCGTCGGTCTTTGCGCTGTAGACGTGATACGAACCTGATGGCTTTGCACGAAACAGAAGTTCGCCACGCTGACCGGCGGCGATACTAGCCGAGACACCGGCGAGCCAAGACACCTCGTAATCTTCGTCTTGGAATTTGGTCGCCTTCGAAGAATCGGCTGCGAAAGGGTCGGCCGTTTCTGCGTCGACAGTGCTTGCGACCGACAGCTGTTCCACAAAGGGACCAGCACGGGTCGCGATCAATGTCTCGTTGGCGGGCATGCACGAGCCGCCGGTTTTGCAAACCAAGGACTTAATATCGACTTCGATGTCGCCTTCGAACCCGGCGGGCAGTTCGATCGGAGCCGACCAGACGACCGTGCCTTCGTGTTCCTCGATGGTTACGCCTGGATAAATGTCCGAGACGCTTTTGGTCGGAGCTTCATCTGGTTCGACGGGCCCGACGATCGTGACCGTCGCTGGCGATTTGATCTTCAGCTTGGTCGGCAGCGGTCCGCCCGATGGCTGCGTGGTGGAATAGATATGCCACGACTTTCCGATCACCGCTTCGACTTCAACGCGACCTTTACCTTCCGACGAAAAGTACTTGGCCGAAAACTGATACGGTTCGCCTGTGTCGGTCGAGATCCCACCAAAGTTGATGCTGTCGAAAACATCGGTGCCTTCGCCAAAAGCGTCACTCTGCCCGAAGCCTTCGGGGGAGAACGTCGAGCTATCGAATTGCGCCGAAACCGGCGTGACAACGGTTGCCAGCAAAACGGCCATCACCAAGGCAAGGGCTCGTGGCAGGGTGGCTAGCAACGCACGGTTGTTCGTGCGGTAGCGTTGACAATTCATTTCTAGTCGCCGCATCTTTCGCATGGGTGTGACAGTTCGATTCATGATCGCTTGGACTTTGATTTTGATTGAACCCCGAAGTTTACTTGTCAGGGCCAAAAAACGTCAATGTTCAGCATCGCGTGAGGCGTAATCGGTCAATCGACCAACTCGCTCGGCGACCCGGCTCAAATCAGGAAATTGTCTTGACTCGTCTACCAGCCAAACCACCCAATTACCCAGGCTGAGCCAGAGTGAGGCGCGGGCGATCGCCATTAATAGTTTAATAGACTTGCCCTCTTCAATCGCTCGGAAAGTCGAGGGTGGTCGGACAGTTGCGGGAGGTGAATCCAGTCCCCATGAGCTGTCTCGCGGGGCGGTTGGTCTCCCGGTGCCCGGTTCACTTGACGGCGGCTCGGTGAATTGGGGGGGATCACCGATGGCGGGGCTAGCTGTTAATGGCGAGTCTGGTTCGACTTCCGCCAGGATTTGCGTTGCGGTTTCGAACGGCGATTCCCAAAAGCAATCAAAACTGCCAAGCCAGCGGGCAAAGTCGACGATCGGGGAATCGATTCGCATCGCGTCAAAGTCGATGAGTCCTGAAACCTGGCGGTCGACAAACAAAAGGTGCTCGCGGTGGACATCTCGCAGAATCCAGTGCTGGGGAACAGGGTCAAACTGTAGAGTTGCGAGTTCCGCCTGAATCCGCCGCGAGCGGTCTGGCCAATTTCGCCGCAGCAGCTCCCGAGCCCGATCGATTGCCTGCAAAACCAGGGCGGGGTCTGTCCCCGTCAACTGCCTGACGGGGACAGACCCCGCAAGGTTGCTTTGAAAGCATCTTTGGAGCGGCTGGGTGATCGTTTGCAACCGCTTCAGGCGTTCCTGGACGGCGACACACGGTTCGAAAACGGGTGGCTGAAAATGACGATCCTGCCCCAATTCGATCGTGCACAGATGGCGATGGGCCGCCAGGAGTGCTCTGGCCCCGCAGGTAACTTGCGCAATGTCAGCATTGGCAGGCAACGGCTGGCCAGGCATCCAACTCGACAGCTCCCACCAGCAACCACGCAAATCCACCACCGCGGTTTTGCCATCAACTGACCGGCGGTAGCTCGGTACCAAGTCCAACTTGCTAGCAAGACTGGAGACGCGTTGGTGGATCGCCTCCACTCGGTGCCCCGGCGTTTGCTCCGGCCAACATTTCAGTGCCAGTTCCTCTGACTGCGACGACGAATCGACGAGCTGTCCGGCGTGACTCGCGGTACGACATCGAAACACACTCGCGCCACTCATCCCACTTGGCATCGCGATTGTCTTTTGTACCCCGTTGGGCATCAGCAACCGCTGAACGATTTCGTCTGGGATTTGTGTCATCACGTGCTGCCGGGTGTACGATGGTCGCTTCGACTGGCTTATCGAATTCGAAGGTGGAAGCTTCTCATGTTGATCGTCCGTTTCCTTATCGGCAGTGTCATTGCGATCGCTTGTGTCGGCAACATTATCGCGGCATCACCCCAGGCGACTCAACCGATCAAGCGACCGAACCTCGTTCTCTGCATGGCAGACGACCTGGGCTGGGGCGACACCGGATACAACGGCCATGCGCGGATCAAAACGCCGCACTTGGACGAGATGGCAAAAGCGGGTGCGCGATTGAATCGGTTCTATGTCGGCTCGCCACTTTGCATTCCATCACGCGCCGGATTGTTGACCGGTCGTGTTGCCGTCCGCTGTGGGATGGGAAACGATCCGGGTGCCACAACGCATTTGCGCGACGAAGAAACCACGATCGCCGAATTGGTGAAAACGAAAGGCTACGCGACAGGTCATTTCGGTAAATGGCACCTCGGGATGCTCACACCAGACTATCGAGGCGAAAAGAAAGTCTTGATGACACCTGGCATGGCCGGATTTGACGAATGGTTTTCGACGCCTTCATCGGTCGCGACGTTTGATCCCTACATCGATCCGGGCGCTATCGGGCGAGCCTAGGTGGACCGTACAGGCCCGCGCCGATCGATCAACGTGCCGGGTTCATTCACAACGGCAAACCGCTGGCGGAACCGGTCGAAGGCTGCGCCGCAGAAATCGTCATGGACCGCGCGCTCGATTTCATCCGTGCCAAAGCCGAAAACGACCGACCTTTCCTTGCAGTCATCTGGTTCAACCCACCGCATTCACCCGTCGTCGGCAACCCACGTTACATGGCGCAGCATTACGCCGACCTGCCCGAAAACCAGCAGCACTACTACAGCCTCGCAACGGCAGTCGATGCGCAGATGGGACGGCTGCGCAACACGCTTCGCGAGTTGGGCATCGCTGATCAAACGTTGTTGGTCTTTACAAGTGACAACGGCCCGGGTCCGCCAGTCGGGCGCACCTTCAAACCAGACGCTCGGCTGCAAGGATCTGCCGGCCCATTCCGCGAACGCAAAGCGTCACTCTATGAAGGCGGCATACGAGTCCCCGGCTTGATCGAATGGCCGACACAAATTCGATCCGGAACGGTGATCGACGCACCTTGCACGACCCTGGACTATTTGCCAACGATTGCCACACTGCTTGACATCGAACTGCCCAGACGTCCTTTCGATGGAATCGACCTGATGCCGCTGTTAACCGGTGCGCAACAAGAACGTGGACGCCCGATCGGGTTTTACTTTCGAGATGCCATCGCACTTTCGGATGATCGTTTCAAACTGATTGACGCAAAGCAATCGCGTGGCCGTGGCGGTAACGACCGCGCGTTCGATGATCGCAAGTTTGAACTGTTTGACTTGATCGCCGATCCGGGGGAAACGACCGATGTGAGCGATCGCCATCCAGACATCGTCATCGCGATGAAATCGGAATTGAAAACGTGGGTGGCTTCGGTGGAGAACAGCCATGATGGCAATGACTACCAGGCTGGCAAAACGCGTTTGTTTTTACTGTCCGGGCAATCGAACATGAAAAACCTGGATCCGGAAACCACGTTCCTACCCACACTTCGCAAATCGTTTCCGAACGACACGTTGATCCTGGTCAAAGTTGCATATGGTGGGCGATCGATTTCGCGTTGGGTTCCGCGTGGCAAAATCTACGCCGAGTTGCTCGGCAAAGCGAAGGAAGCGATTGAAAAGAACGGTACAGCGACGAATGACCTCGATTCGATCAGTTTCGTGTGGATGCAAGGCGAACGTGATCATCAGCAAGACGCGACAACACAAGCCTATGCCGACAACCTGCGGCAGCTGCGTCGCCAACTGATTGACGATTTTGGCCGCGAAGACATCAGCTGGGTGATTGGGCGGCTCAGCGACGCCCGAGTTAGCACGGCGAACTGGGACACCATTCGTCAAATCCAAGTCGATTTCGCCAACGGCAATTCGTTCGCCAAATGGGTCGACACCGATGATTTGAATGGCGTCAACAACGGAGTCCACTGTCCGCCCGAAGGCTACGACGAGATGGGCAAGCGGTTCGCAACCGCCGCGATTGAGTTGATCCAAAAGGAAGAAACCAATTAACCGCAGACGATCGCAAGGCGACCGATAGACGCAACACGCCCTGCAACGTTTCCTATCGCTTTTGAAACGCTTCGAATGCTTCGCGGAGTGATGCGGGGACACGGCGTCGGTTGCCGCTGTCATTGATACTTCGCAATCCATCGCTTTTGCGAGCTGCGGTGCCGTTGGTTGATTGGCTGGGCCGCAGCCCCAAACTTTTTAACGCGTCTTTGAGCTGTTCGGATTGGTTGGGATCCGTTGCCGGTTGATCGATGTCGCGGACGTTCTCCCAACGCTTACGAAACCGCTCTAAGTCCTCGGCCGACCAGTTCAGTTCTTCCAGTAGATCGTTGTCGATCTGGTCGCGGTTCTCGTCCAAATAATCGAGCACCATATCGGTGGCTTTCTTGGCATAATCCAGATCAGGTGGAGGCGGCGGGTCGGCCACCCCGGTGTCATCGAGCGGCGAGTCTCCTGTCCCATCACCGTTGGTCATTTGACCGTTTGGTGAAGACGATGGTGAGTTCGAATTGGACGTGTTGTTCGGTGATGAATTGGGATTGGAAGAATTGGGTTTCGACGGATCGCCAGGGCGGTTCTGATTTGTTGGTGATTGGTCAGAGTTGTTGGGCTGTCCTTCCGGACCAATCTCACTGTCCTGCGGTTGGCCACTGTGCTGTTTGGTTGGAGAGTCATCGCCCTCGCCGTCTGCTGCGCCGGTGTCTGAATCGCCTGACGCGTCATCTGCGGATTCACTCGAGTTGGTGCCTTCTGTTCCGGTCTTGCTATCCGACTGACCGCCGGCGTCGCTCCCCGTTTCACTGCCTGATTCACTTCCGGATTCTTCACCGCCAGTTTCTTGACCAGCGTCGCTACCCGATTCGCTACCAGCGTCACTCCCCGACTCACTGCCGTTTTCGCTGCCAGATTCACCGCCTTGGGAGTTTTCACCCGATGTGGATTGATCGCCCGCGCTGCTCTCGCTGCCCGTTGATTCTTGTTTCCCTTGCTGGCTACTTGGCTGGTCACCTTGCTCGCCTGGTTGCTTGCCTGCATCGCTCTCTTGACCAGACGCCGAATCGGATTGAGGCGACGAAGGCTGTTTGCCATCGCTTTGCGGCTTATTCTTTTGGCGTTCGAGATAGTCTTTGATCCGCTCGAATGCTTCTCCATCGTGCTCCGGTGCCGACTTGCCTGACGAATCCGATTCGCCTGACGAGCCATCTTGCTGTGATCCGTCAGGTTGTTGTGATCCCTCGGGCGATTGCAAACCATCCGCTGAATTTGATTCACTGCCAGTCTCAGTATCGCTGCCAGACATCTTAGTGCCGCCATCGGAAGACGACTGCGAGTTATCACTTTGACCTGGCGGAGTTGCCTCGTTTGCTGACGACTGCCCCTGCCCCTGCGGATCGCTCTCGCCATTGGGGCTTGGCTGTCCGTTCGGGTCAGCCTCGCCTTCGCCGGTTTGATCCGAACTGGATTGATCGGAATTGGTCTCGCGATTTGGCTGCTGGGCGCTCGACGGGTCTTGTGGGTTCGACGAGGCCTCGCCCTTGCCTTCGGATCCGCTTGGGTTGCCCGTCGGTTCGTTGCCAGATCCCGATTCGCCCGAGGACTGTTTTTCGTCGCCGTCAGATTCATTGCCGTCAGACGGGTTCTGATCCGGCTGGCCGTTTGATTCGGGGTTCTCGTTGTTGGGTTGGTTCTCCGCTGACGATTCGCCGGAGGACTCACCGCCAGAACTGCCGGAGTTACCCGACTGTTCGCCGCCTGATTCACCACCTTCGCCGCCGGAACCGGAAGAAGACTGGCCTTCGCCCGCTTCACTTTGATTTACATCGCTGGCGGGTTGCTTGTCCGGAGTGGACAAACCGTCGTTGTCGGTCGGGTCTTGTGGCAAGTTCGGGTCGTCTTCGACGATACGCAATTCGACCGGGTCGGTGGTGACCGTGTTGGGGCGGATCCGTGGGTCGCCTGGGATGTTGCGATTGTCGATCGCCGTCGCGGTTACGCGTACGACGTCTCCGGGACGCAAGCGATAGAGAAATGGCCGGAACCGGAACACGGCAACTTGATTGCCTTTCCCGTTCGATTCACGTTTCCAAATCACGGGTTCGGCGAGGGTGTCCAAACCACGGACAAGCTTTAACTGCACCCGTTCCAATTCGAAGTCGGCGTCCATCGCGTGGACTTCGATCGTTTGTTGTGAGTTATCGGGAACCTCTTTCGGTGACTTGCGTGGCACCACGATGGTGACATCGGGCGGCAAATCGGGGATGACCTTGATCGGATAGACGATCGGGTCTGGATTCGTTTGTTCCGATTGATCCCAAACCTGAATGCGATAGTTCACCGGCTCGACCGCATTGGGGCGTCCGACGGCACTGCGAAGAATTAACCCCGCGGTCAAGGTCACGCCGTCTTCGGCGATCTGCATTTTGGTGATCCCGCCAGTCGCGCGCAGCGAGTCGCCGATGGTCTTGCAATTCAATTGCATCTCTGCGCGTGCGACCGGACGATTGACTCTCGCGTGAATCGTCACCGTGGTGGCATCGAGAGCTTGGATCGCGGGACTGGACGTTGTGCGTGGTTGCGTGTCGGTGTAGGCAGGCGGTTGATAGCGGACGCGTTCGATCGCGACGACCGGCACATTTTCGATTGCGATTTGAAATGGCCCCGCGACCGCGTCGCAGGCTTCGATCCAGTATTGCTGTTGCCCGACCGCGGTGTGCTCAATCGCCAGGCTTGTTTTAAAGCGATCAGTTGCTTCATCGAACTCCATTGCCAGCGTGGTTTCTTTGGCGGCATCAAGCACACGACACGTGACCGCTTCGCCAGTAAACAGCCCTTTGACTTCGGCAGAGATCGCAACGCTGCGTCCGGCCAAGGTTTGCGTATTTCCAGGAGTCACGTTGCTGATGGCAACACGTTTCGCGGGTGCGATCGAAGCGAACGGTGCGACAAGTCGCTGCGTCGATGCGACGGAGCTTTTGGGTGAAGCGACGATGTAGGCAGCCAGCAGCGCAAACAAGCTTGCCGCGGCGATCCACCATTTGAACGTCCCCGTCGCTTCACCAGGCAACACGTCATGCGTTTTCAGCAGCGTTGCTGCCCGAGTCCCAATCGCTTGCACGACACGGGCACGCACGCCGCGTGGTGATTCGGGTTTCAGCGTGACGTAGCTGGTCAGCTGCTGGCGGTAATCGGGATGGTCGTTTTCGAGTGCCCAGGCGGCGTATTCGCTGGTGACCTGCTGGGTCATCAGGGGCCATGTGTGCCGGACGAAGTACCAGATGACCACGCCAAGGAAAGCGGCAAACGCGAGTACGCGAATCGACATGCCTGGCGAGTAGATCCAGTGGTCCAGGACCAACCAAGCCAGCAGGGCTGCCATACTGCCGATCGCGATCTTCAACACCGCGCGTGTGATCTCGCTCCACCACAACGCCCGCCGAGCCTCTTCGATCCGTTCGTCGATGATCTGTTCGGCGGCGGATCGGTTGACAGCCGTCGTATTGCCCGCGTCGCCGCGATGCTGGCCGGGCTGTTTTTTCGTTGACGAAGTGGCGGTGGACATAAACCGTCGGCAAATAGAAAAGTGATCGGTCGTCCTATCACTATACCTCGCCTGCAAGAATTTGGTTCAACGCCGCAACCAAATCCTGGGGCTGGTCGTGACGATAATTCACGTCCTGCGTCTGTTTGGTGGCCAAAGTTTTGACTTGGATCCGTTGTTCGTCCCATTCGTTGCCCCCGGCGACCAAGGCAACTTGGAATCCGTGTCCGTCAGCGTATTTCAGCTGAGCACCAAGCTTTTTGGGATCGGGATAGATCTCATTAGCAATGCCGTGGGCCCGCAAGGTTGCCGAAAGCTTGAGGTAGTCATCACGGCGATCGGCGTCAAAGTATGCAATGAACACTCCCGCGGGGGTCTTCGCGTCGCCCAACAGTTCCAGCGTTTCCATCGCGGCGAGCAATCGGTCCAGTCCCAACGACGCGCCGATTCCGGGCAGGTGCTGCTTGGTGTAAAGCCCTGCCAAGTTGTCGTAGCGACCACCACTGCAAACGCTACCGATCCCGGGCAGATCGTCGAGTGTCGTTTCGAAAATGACACCGGTGTAGTAATCCAGGCCGCGGGCGATCGACACATCGATTTTGATTCGCTCGCTCGGCACGCCAGCCGCCAAGGCACCTTGGTGAACATCTTGCAAACGCTGGATCGCCTCCAGCCCTGCTTCGCTACCACCGATCAAGTTTGGCAAACGTTCGAAGATCGATTCGGCGTCGCCATCCAACTCGGCCAGTGCGAGGACCTTGTCCGCTTGATCAGGTGTCACGCCGGCGGCTTCACACATTTCCTCGGCGACGCGTTCGCGGCCGATCTTGGCAAGCTTGTCCAAACAACGAAGCAGCTCGACCGCTTTGTCTTCTAAATCCAGGTGACGCAGCAGCTCGGTCAGGACACCACGATTGTTCACGCTGATGGTGAATTTCTCGAAGCCGATTTCACAAAGCAAACGGTTGATCACGGCGACGGCTTCGATATCGGCCATCACACCGGTGGTTCCGATCGTGTCAAAGTCACATTGCATGAACTCGCGATAGCGTCCGGCTTGTGGACGTTCGCCTCGCCAAACGGACGCGATGTGATAGCGTTTGAACGGGGTGCCGAGTTCGTTGATGTGCTGTGCGGCGAAGCGTGCCAACGGAACGGTCAAGTCGAATCGCATGCCGACCGCACGACCGCCATTGTCTTCGAAGCGATAGATCTGGCGGTCGGTTTCGTCGCTGCCTTTGCCCGTCAGGATTTCCAGGTATTCCAACGTCGGCGTATCGATCGGCGCGAAGCCGAACGATCGGAACACTCTTCGCGCGGTTTCCATCAGCCGTTCGCGCGGGATCATCACCGCAGGTAGGTAATCGCGAAATCCGTTCAGGGTTCGAGGTTTGATCAAAGACATAACAGTGCGAGGGTGGATATCAAAAGGTATAGAAGGGAGCGCCGCTGATGGGAGAAGCGGCAGGCTAGCCGACGACGGGCAAACCGCTGGGACGCGGCCGGCGTAGCGAATGGCGTTCGGGCCGATCAGGATCGGGGAATTGGGGACCGTACAATCCGTCGGCGTATTCGTCGATCTGTTCGGCGGTTTCGAAGTATTGGTCGTAACACCAGTCGTCATCAAACTCGCACTCGTCGGTCGTGTATTCACGACAGATCTGAGGCCGGGTTTCGTAGATTCCGCAGCGGTGGTCGTCGCGAAGGTGTTTGCAGGTCGTGTGGACGAGCAGGTACCAGCTGGAGTCTTCGACGAAGACCGTGGCGCGATCGTGCAGCAGGTACCAGCGGATGTAGTCGAAGTCCTTGCGGGTGGTCGGCGCATCGATCGGCAGTGCGAAATAGTGGCAACACTTGGCGGTGCAGTGATCGCACAAGACCTCGCCGGGCGGCACTTTATCGCGTTTCAGGCGAATCGATGGCGTTGGCGCATTCACGGGACGGTATCGCGTTTTTGGGCGTTTTGGTGTAAACGGTGCATCTGTCGACGCACGAGACTGGATAGCAGCTGGAGCATTTTAATGGAAGTCGTCATCACCGCACTGGGGCCTGACAACGTCGGATTGGCCGACCCGATCATCCACTACGTCACCGGTCAGGGGGCCAACATCGCCGAAATCCAGATGTATGACCACGACGACCAGCAATTGTTCGCCATGCTGTGCCGGATTTCGATCGAAGATTCACAATTCGAAATGCTGCAATCGGCGATGCGGCAAATCGGCGATCACACGGGCTTGGCGATTCGTGTTTGGAGCCCCGATTGGCACCCCGTGCCGCGGCTGGCGATCTGCTGCACGTTCGTCGAGCACACGCCGCGAGCCGTTTTGCAGGCGATCAAAGACGGCAAAATCAACGCGATCCCCGCCGTGCTGATCTCCAATCGTAAACGCCTTGCGTCGTTGGCCGAGGAATTCGACGTGCCGTTTCAACGCATCGGCGACGACAGCGGTGCGGCCGATGACGGCGCGATGGTCGAGCTGCTGGACCACTACGACGTCGACTATGTCGTTCTCGCCCGCTACATGCGTGTGCTACCGCCAAGCACTTGCTGGCAGTTCGCCGGCGGGCGAATCATCAACCTGCACCACGGGCTGCTACCAGGCTTCCCCGGCTTCCGACCTTACCATGACGCGCATGCCGCACGGATGCTCAGTTACGGCGCGACCTGCCACTTCATCATCCCCGAACTGGATGCCGGAAATCAGACGATCAACCAGCGAACATTCAGCGTCGATCCGGGCACACCGCTCGACGCGATCATCGCGGAAGGCGAAAGCCAAAACGAACCGGCATGTTTGGTCGAAGGCGTTCGCCGCGTCGTGGACCAAGAAGTTCGCTTGCACTTCCACCGCGTCATCGCCACCAAGAAATCATCTTAACAACCACCGAAAACCTGTTTCTTCGAATCACTTGGAACGAAATGCTGGCTGGGGCGAGTAGTGTCGTAGTGCCGGTTGGGGCGTGAACCCACGAAGGGCTGGCTGGGGCGAGAAATACCGCAATGCTGGTTGAGGCGAATAGTAGCGGAGCGCCGGTTGTGGTGAGTAGTAACGCAGCGCTGGCTGTGGTGCATATCCACGCAGGGCCGGCTGCGGCGCGTATCCACGCAGCGCTGGTTGCGGAGTGTATCCACGCAGGACCGGCTGTGGTGCGACTCCAGAAAGTGCAGGGCGAGGAAACTGGCTCGCACCATTGAACGGTTGTTGTGGCAATGCCGATTGCTGCTGCGACAGATTGGTCGTCGGCCCGGCAATGATTGAGCGCCGATAGACCGACCTAGCTTTTAATGCGGCCTCGCGGCGAGCTTGCATTCTCGCTTGATACTCGGCGAACTTCTGTGGATCGCCCGCATTCGCGACCACTGGTAACAGCGTCGCGGTCAATAACAGCAGTAGTAGTAGACGCATCGTGATCACCCGCCAATGGTCGAAAGGATTGCGAGAAAGGCTATTTCAGGTGCCGCGTTGCAAAGCGAATGTACTGCTGCCAGTCAAAGTCCGTCACATCGTGCTTGCCTTCGCGAATGTGATAGCCAATGGTGCCTTGCTGACTTTCGCCGACCGGCGGCATCTCGGTCGTCGGCAACCCTTCTGTACCCAGCAACTTGTAGACCGGATCGGCTTCAACGCAGGATAAAAATTCGCCTTTGGGGTCTGCCCAGCGGTCTTCGACAGCACTGGCAACATACAGCGGACGCGGTGCAATCAAGGACAACAGCACATGGCTGTCAAAAGGCAGCTTGCTTTCTTGCTCGTTGTATTTTTTAAAGTTTCCACAAAACCAATGAGGAAACGAGGTATTGATCCGCCAGACCGTTTCACCAATTTGACGACGGGACAACGCGGCGCCACCACAACCGGAATCGTTGGAGATCACCAGTGCAAATCGTTGATCCGACGCACCGGCCCACAAACTGGTTTTGCCCAGTCGTGAATGTCCGAACACCGCGACTCGTTTGGCATCGACCACGTCAACTTGTTCAAGCACGTCGAGAACGCGGCTGAGTCCCCAGGCCCAAGTGGCGATCGATGCGGCTTCGTCATCGGCCGGCTTCCCCAAGACTTTGTGCACGCCGTTTTCGAACCCGTCATCAAAGTCAGGATCGATGTCGCCATAGTAAATCGTGACCAGTCCAAAGCCGGCTCGGATCATCGCTTCGATCGCCCATCGCGACGATGACTTGCCGCGATCAGCATCACGTGCGCGGTGGTCATCAATGTTTCGCATCCAGCTGGTCGGCAATTCGATCGCCGGGTGATCAAACACGGTGTGATTGCCGGCGAAGTTGTATCCCAGGAACACAGGCACCGGCTGCTGCTTGGCCGATTCGGGCAAGAACATTGCAACACGAACGGTTTCACCAGCGATTTGGACGTGCAGCTGGCGTAGGAAGCCTGCTCCGTCCAAGATCGCCACATCATCCAATTGCGATCGCACGGACACATCGCCACCCGCATCGCTGGCCGGACCTTTGCCGAACATTTCTGCCGCGATGAGGTCGCGCCATTCGGCACGTTTCGCCGGCCAGTCATCGGCGCTTTTGACATCACCCAATACATCGGGCAACGCATAGGGCGGGATTTTGGCTTCGTCATAGTTGGCGACGAAGGGACGGTTCTGTGCGTTTGCGTTTTGCGAAACTGCGGTCGCAGACAACACGACCGCAAACAGGCAGCATGCGATTCCGGTGGGATTCATCAGGGTGTTCCGGGCAATTTGGGTGGGAGGCGGGTGCGGGGAAAGACGCGATTTGACGCGTCTAAAGAAGGTTGGCGTGATCTCAGAACGGCGGGTTGGGATACTATCTTCGGATACCACAATAGCGGAGGCAAGCTTGGCAGTCCGCAGATCACGTCCGATTAATTTGCCTGGTTTAACCTGTTTGTTGTTACGCCAGCCGAATTCGGCGATTCACGGCTTTGTTGGCTAGACTGAATCGAGGGCTATAATAAAGCTTTGACGCGGTTTCAATCTTTTCTCGACGCCAGAACAATCTGATGGGAATTCGGTTTGCATGCCACTCGTGTGGCAAACCACTCAATATCAAGAACGAACTGGCGGGACGTCGGGGCGTTTGTCCGGCCTGCAAGGTGCGATTTCGCATTCCGCCCGGTGATGCGGCTTGTTCGATACCACTTGAGGAATCCGCCGAACCCGGACAGTCCGACTTGGAGCATGTTGAACATGACTCGAAAGCCGACGTGTCCAGAACGACCAAAATCGCCGCCTCTGGTTCTTCACGCGATATCACCGACGACTCGGCAGCCGTCGCAACGATGACGGCGCAGGCCCCAGTACCCACAAATAGGTCAGCACCCACTACGTCGGTGTCGACAACGCCGGAGCCAATCGCGGCCGATGCAAACGCTGGCGGCGCGGAGATTTTGAGCGGTGACGAGCCGGCGACATGGTACGTGCGTCCGCCCAGCGGTGGGCAATATGGTCCGGCGGAAACGAAAGTCTTGCGGGATTGGATCGATCAAGGTCGTGTGGCAAAGACGGCATTGCTTTGGCGTGACGGTTGGCCGCAATGGCGTGAAGCGTCCGAGGTGCTCGCTGAAATCGTCGATCAATTGCCAGGGGCGATGCGTTCGGCGAACGCGGGGCCGACAAATTCGGGGCCTACAAATTCGCTGTCCAATGAGAAAACCAAGTCGATCGCGGCGGAAGAGACCAGTCCACTGGATTCGTCGTTGATGGGATCGGCACTGATCGGTGCCACCCGGCGAAAACGCACGAACCGCCGTCTGACTTTGGTCGCGGTCCTCGGCGCCCTTGTCGTTGGGCTCGTCGTCACACTCTTTTTAGTCGCCTCCGCTGGCGCCTGACCTAGGCTTGTCTTTTCCGCCGGTTGAAAGGTCCCGGCGGTACTTTGGGGCACCCAATTCGTCTTCGTTGCCCAATCAGCTACAGTAAGATCGAATCCAACGCTGGAAATCCGATCATTTCACACCTCCGTGGAGCTTTCGATATGTTTCGTTCGCCGAGTTTTGTCGCCTGTTTGGTCACCGTTTCGATCGCGATGGCGTCCTTCGGGGCGACACAAAGCCACGCCGAAGACGCCAAGGAAATTGACGTCTTGGGCAAAGCGAAAATGGAAGTTCCTGCGGAGTTCAAAGAGGGTGAAAAGAAATCGCGCATCATCGAACATGAATTTCAAGTCGGCGAAGGCGACGATGCGGCTCGTTTGACCATGATGCGAGCCGGCGGTGGTGTGCAGCCCAATATCAAACGCTGGAAAGGCCAATTTTCGGGCGGCAAAGACGAAGACCAAAAGGTCGAAACGATGACCGTGGGCCCCTTCGAAGTCCACCTTGTCGACGTTTCGGGCACCTTTGCCGAATCGATGGGCGGTGGCCCGTTCTTCGGCGGCAAAACCGTTCAACGTGAAGACTATGCAATGGTTGGCGCAGTCTTTGCTTTCGAAGGCCGCTTGTACTTTGCCAAATTGGTCGGCCCCGCGAAAACGGTGAAGGCCAATCGCGAGAAGTTCGTCGCGATGGTCAAATCGGCCGGCAAATAAGGCCCCTCAAGAGCAGCAACCGCAGGAAGCCCCTGAGATGAATATCCAGAGTCTGTTAGAGCACCACGGGATCGTCCGGAACCCCTTTGCCGAAGAAGACGCTCAGACCGACCAGGTCTTCAAAGAGCACTGCATCGCCAATGCCTATCACCCCGTTTGGGACAAGGTTTATGGCGATCCCAAAGAACCTTCGACGGCGATGGTGTTTGGGCCCAAAGGGTCCGGGAAAACCGCGATGCGGCTGCAGATCCTGCGGCACCTGAAAAAGTTCAACCAGGACAATCCGGGGCAACGTGTCTTCACGATTCCCTATGACGATTTCAATCCGTTCCTGGACCACTTCAGCGAACGGCTCAGTCGACGCACCGCGCGTAAACCCGAGCGTGTGCTCAAGGAATGGAAGCTCTGGGATCACATGGATTCGATCCTGTGCCTGGGCGTGACCAAACTGGTCGACCAAATTTTGAAGCACGAATTGGTCGAAGACGGCATCGACGGACAAGCCCTCGCACAGCTTGATCACAACGACCGGCGCGATCTGCTGTTGCTAGCCGCCTGCTATGACCAAAGCAGCGACGGTGCATTTGTCGAGCGTTGGAACAGCTTTCGCCGCCGCCTGGGATACAACAACCTCAGCACCCACGTGAGCTGCTGGTTTGCCTGTGTCTGGTGCGTGATCGTTGCCGCAGCGTTCCTCTATTTGATCTTCACCAGCACCGGTGGAACGGACGACGCGGGTAACGCCGTACGCACCGTTTGGGATTACCTGTGGTTGATGCCAGTGCTGATGCTCATCGGGTCAGGACCGTACCTGATTCGTTTGGTCAAAACATGGTGGGCGGCATTCCAAATCAAACGCCACATGCGTGTCGGACGTCGCGAACTGGGCACCGTCCGCAAAGTCCTACATTCGATCCCGGCAAAGGAACTGGCCAGCCAACCGCTGCCGCGCTACGACCGCACCGACGATCGCTACGAACTGCTAAACAAGTTCCAATCGGTACTCGCCCGCTTGGGTTACGCCGGAACAATCGTGCTACTTGACCGTGTGGACGAACCCCACATGACCGGCGGCAAACTGGAACTGATGCGTCTGTTCGTCTGGCCGCTGTTGGACAACAAACTGCTCAAACATCCAGGCATCGGTTTCAAGTTGATGTTGCCCCAGGACTTGCACCGTGACATGGAACGCGAATCACGCGATTTTCACGAGCGGGCGCGTCTGGACAAGCAAAACGTGATCCCCTCGTTCCAGTGGACCGGCGAGTCGCTTTACGACTTGGCCCGCGCCCGGATGATGGCCTGCGCAAAGCCTGGCGAATCGCCTGAGCCAAAGGACCTGTTCGCGGATTTGGATTACAACCGCATGATCAGCGCGTTTCACTCGCTGCGTGTTCCCCGGCACCTGTTCCGGTTTCTGTATCGCGTGCTTGTTGACCACTGCAACCGTTACACCGATGCCAATCCCGAATACAAGATCAAAGCCGAGACCTTTGAAACGGTGTTGGCGGTGTATAGCCGCGAAGTCGATTCGTCCAGCCTGTAACCGATCGCTACCAGCAGCCCGAGCTTTCCAGGATGCCATCGAGGGTGAACGAAAACGCCAAGCCACGTGACGTGATTGAATCAGATCCGTGGCTGTCAAAGGCGGCGATGATCATCCCGCTGATGCTGTTTTTTATCCTTGGGATGCTGGTCGATACCGAACCTTTGGTCGATGGCCAAACGGTAAACGGCACCACGTATCTGGGCCTCGTGTCGGCACGCGTAGCGCTGATGGCGGCTGCATTTGCGTGGTTTGCCCGCGAGATCGTCCGCCAATTTCCACTGCGGATCGACCACTGGGGCTGGTCCGTTGGTGTGATTGGCGCGGCGTTATGGATTGGGATCTGCGAAGCCGGTTTGGAACGGAAGCTGTTGCGAACGCTTTCGATTTCCACCGATTGGCTGCCCGCTCGCGAAGGCGTCGATCCGTTTCTCACCTATGCCGCGGGTGCACCGTTGATCGGGTTCCTGATCGCTCGGTTTCTGCTCTTGGCAGTCTGTGTTCCGATCGCCGAAGAGTTGTTTCTTCGTGGATTCGTGATGCGTTCGGTGGAAACGGAGGACTGGACCGCGCTACCGTTGCTAAAAATTGGCCGTCGGGGCGTGGTTGCCGCAACGGTTTATGCCGTCGCCACTCATCCGGGTGAGTTCATTGCCGCGATCGTCTGGTTTTCACTGGTCACTTGGATGATGTACCGCACCGGCAAGTTCTGGAATTGCGTGGTCGCACACGCGGTCACCAACCTGATCCTGGGGCTTTATGTGTGCTGGGCTGGTGCCTGGTACCTCTGGTAACGATGTCTCTCTGGTCGTTCGGTGCCTGGCGTCAGCTTGCGATTGGCTTGTCGCTTTTGCTTTCAGTCACTGCGGTGGGATTGCCGAAGAACGAATGCGTTGCGAAATCGGTAACGAAGCGATCGCTTTTGGGCGACCTGAACGCTTCGCGAACCTTTTCGACTTGTCCCGCTGACGTAATCTGCTAACCTCTGGGGCCCGACCGAGGACCCGGTGTAGATAAAGTCCGGGTTTGACAAACATTTATAGCTGAGATCACCGCCAACTGCGGGATCGCCGAATTGGAGATTTGACTGGGTGGGTACTAAGAAAACTGGAAAAGGGCGGCGTAAGGTAGGTCGTAAGAAACGACGGATGCGTAGCAAGATCCGTCACCGCAAGAAATAGTTTCGGTGACCGGCTGATGTAATGCCGGTATTCCAAGCGAACCAATGCCGCCGATGCCTGATTTTGGGCATCGGCTTGTTTGCTGGAGCTTGCGCGAGTGTCTTGTGAATCGCTCACGCAAATGCCGCTTTGGAGTCACGAAAACAAGACCACCAATGAAGTTCGGCAATTCGATCGGAGTTGCCGAGCATTTTTGTATGCGCGAAACGCCCGGACAGCAAAATGCCAGCCGAGCGTTTCGTTGATTTCTTTCTCGCGTGGATTCACTCGACACGGCCAGCCGTAACCGGCCGTGATCTGATTTCGAGTGAGGTTGCCTAAACGTTCTTAGTGAACGTGATCGTGATCATCATGATCGTGGTGATGATGTTCAGTCTGTTTTGGCAGTGGCAACCCGAGCTCGTCGTGGTTGTGGTCGAAACCGCTTCCGTCAAGGTCGACGAAGACTGGGTTGCTGACCGCGATTGGTGCACGGTCTCCGTTTCCGGGGCCCATCACTTTTTGCATCGTCATCCCTTCGCCGATCGTTGCGACGATCAGGTGTGCGTCTGACTCCAGTTCGACATCGAACTTGGTGTCAAACTTGACGACCGAATCGGCATCACCGAACTGATCAGGATTCGACTTGCGAGTCCAGTTGTGCTCTTCAGAAGCACGGCCGTTGATGAACAACTGAACGCGATTGACGTCCAACCAGTTTGGGCATTGAACCGTGACGTGCATTTTGACCTTGCCGTCTTTCGCGACCAAGTCGTCGCCAGGAATCGCGACACGATCAAACGATGGGCTGGTTGCAGTGACAGTCATGTACGGCCCGGTCGACATGATCACGTGGCCGGCTTCCGACTGGCGAACCATTTCGTCGGTCGAAATCTTTGCCGGGTCATCCGTGCTGGATGCGAACCAGTTACGACGCCAGCCACTGCCGTGATGGTTGTAGTGTGCGTCAGTGTTGATCACGCCGGGAATGCGATAGCCCTGGTTGAGCAATTGCATCCACTGGAACAAAGGAATTCGCATTTCGCGAACGTTTGGCGGTGTCGACGCGACATCATCGAAGATCGTTTGCAGCGGGTGCACTTCGATCACATCGGTGAACTGCAGCATCTTTCGGAAGCCTTCGTCAGGCTGACCGTCGACGTCCAAGTCACCATAGATCTGGTGCAGGTTGGGGTGGTTCATTTGGACGATCTTGTCGGAACCGTTGTCCCACATCGCGATGCGTTCGATTTGAACGACAGGGTTCACGTCCGAACGAGGCCCGCCACCGTTTTGCGTGTGCGGGAATCGTTGCAGCGGGAACGAGTTTTGGTGGTTGACCGGCAAGGGGCGTCCGGTGACTTCCATTCCGCTGCAGGTCGCCATGGCGTCGACCAGTCCCATCGCTTCCAGGTGTGGAACGTAGGTGCTGATCCGAGCGTGCTCGGTGCAGGGCGCGAATTCGAGGTGCTCGCAAAGCAGGTTTTCGACGCGTCCGAATTGATCCGACGTGTTATCACCTGAGGGGCTGCTGTGGCTGTGAAGCTCAGCACTGACCCAGCCAGTGGTATCGACAACGTGAGGCAGCTGAACTTGCAAATCGACCGTTTTCCCGGCTGCGACTTCGAATTGGCGAGACTCGCTATTGAATTCCGGCCCGTGGCTGAAGTGGACTTCGTACTTGCCGGGGTTCAGCGGAACCATCATGCCACCGTGAACGGCGTACACGCAGTTTTTAATAAACGTCCGCGTGCTGTCTGGCCCGAAGTCCGGATCGTTGCCGTCAACCGAATAAACGGTTGCCTTCGCGGGAATCTGGCGGCCTTCGCCATCGGTAACGAGTGCCGAAAATCCGCTAAAACCTTGCAAGGCAAGCGTGCTGGTCGAGGCTTCGGCAGCCAAGGTCAGCGTTTGGCTGAGCGGTTGATAGCCAGCCGCGTTGACTTGAACTTGGTAGTCGCCGGCGGGCAAACGAAGTTTCGCAATTCCTTGATCATCGGCCTGAATCGCCTCTGCTTTTGCGATGTCTTGGCCTTCTGCAGCGATCCGGATCGTGGCACGACGCACGAACGCTTGTCCTTCTTGTGCCGGCGCATCGGTCATGACTTCGAACGTTCGCATGGCGGACGCCGAACCGTTGTCTTTGGCAACCGATTGCAGATCGGTGACCGAGGACGCGGGGTAGATCCGCACGGACCAGCGAATCCCGTTTTCAACAGCTTCAACTTGCTCGCTCGCGAAATGAAGTTCCTTGGTGCGTTTCTTCTTTTCTTTCCAAGCCAGCGGTTTGTCCGACGATGCCGATTGGAAGCCGATCACGGCGCGGAAAAACGCGTCTTGGCTGACCGCGAACTGGTCGACATCGATCAAGTCGAAGGTCTTGTCAGCGCGGATTTGGTCAAACGCCTTGATGTCCTTTGCTTTCTCGCCGGTGATCGTGACGGTCGCAACAACGTACGGCTGTCCTTCGGTCAGTTCATAGCGGACGTTCGCTTGAGTGCCATCGTCGGCAACGGTATTCGATGACTCGCAAGTCCAGTACACCGTGTCGCCTTCGCGTCCCACGTCGACTTTACTGGGGTCAAAGAATTGGTAGCGCAATGCACCCGGGATGTAGGCGCTTAATTGATCGTTGGATGCGTCGTTGACCGACAGATCGAGGATCGAGGCGCCGATTTCACGGACGGTCAAGTTCGCGTCACGTGTGGCGATAGGCGCCGCAATGGTCAACGAAATTTGATCGTTGCTCATCAAGTAGTCGCCGTAGATCCAGTCGACTTCTTTGCCTTCGATGGTTGGCTCGAATTCGGGATAGATAACCCGAACATCGACGGCTGAAACCGACGTGGACATCAGCAATAGCGATGCCAAACCGGACAGTTTCGACCGCCACGAATGTGGCCGCGTGGAGGTGTGCATGGTCAGTGCGTACCTAGTAAAGAGGGGTGATGCGTATCCGTCATGATAACCCCTTCGGCCTTGCGTCAGTGAATCGCAACGGAGAGGGGGCTTGGTTTGCGATACAATTGAAATGGGGCGGTACGATACACGAATCGAACCAAATGGAACCGGATCGAATCGGCGTGACCTCAGCGATTCTTCGTTTGTTAAAACAATCTTCAAATTGGCGGATACCATGAAGGCCTATCACATCACCGGACCGGGTGGATTGTCGTCGCTCAAGCAGGTCGACGTCCCCGAACCCAAACTCGGCCCGCTCGATGTGCTGGTGGAGATGAAAGCTTGGTCGCTGAATTACCGTGACCTTGCGATGCCGTTCGGCGGTTACATCCGCAACGACAAAGTCAAACGCAATCCGCCGCTAGTGCCGTTGTCCGATGGCGCCGGCGAAGTCGTCGCGGTCGGCGAACTGGTCGACCGTTTCAAAGTCGGCGATCACGTCGCCAGCGTGTTCTTTCAAACTTGGCTTGACGGCGACCTGACCGACGCACAAATCGGATCGGCCCTCGGCGGCGCGATCGATGGCGTCTTGGCCGAAACCGTGGCGTTTCACCAAGACGGCTTGGTGCTGATCCCCAACGGCTACCTTTTCGAAGAAGCCGCGACCTTGCCATGCGCCGCAGTGACCGCATGGCAGGCGTTAACGTTGGCGAACCCACAACCGGGGCAAACAGTGTTGATGCTGGGAACGGGAGGCGTTTCGATCTTTGCGTTGCAATTCGCGAAGGCATTGGGCATGCGAACGTTTATCACGTCCAGCAGTGACCAAAAGCTGAACCACGCCAAGGAATTGGGCGCGGACGTCGCGATCAACTATCGAGCCAACGAGGACTGGGAACAGGTCGTGATTCAGCAAACCGGTGGCGTCGGTGTCGACAACGTCATCGAAGTCGGCGGCGCTGGGACACTCGAAAAATCGCTCGCCGCGGCAAAGACCAGCGGTCGTGTCAGCCTGATCGGCGTCTTGACTGGCCAACCCGATCAAAACCCGTCGCCGATGATGGCGCTGTTCAAACGCCTGACGATCCAGGGGATCTATGTCGGCAGCCGACGCATGTTCGAAGCGATGAACCAAGCTCTCGAAACGAACATGATCCGTCCGGTGATCGACAAACGCTTCGCATTCGACGAGGTCCCGGCCGCATACGAGTACATGCAATCGGCACAGCACTTCGGCAAGATCGTCATCACGCGATGCAATAAAGGGCAACGCGAGTCGAGGGAAGATTAGCCGCCGCGTGGGCTGTTTCAGGCACGCCGCTCGAGATCGCGTTATGATGGAACCCCACCCCCGATCTCCCTCCTAATCAAAACGCACGCAGCAGCAACGCTAGTCGTGTGTCACCACGCTATGAATCAAAGCCTACTTTGGTGTTTTGTCTCGCTCGCGTTGGTCCTCGGAAATGCATTTCCCACGCTTGCCGTCGACTTCGAAAACGACGTCGCACCGATCCTTGCCGAGCACTGCTTGCGCTGCCATCGCCCTGGCAACGCGAAAGGCGACCTGTCGCTCGAAACCGACCAGCAACTGCGTGATTCTGAATTCGTGATTGGCGGCGATGCCGACTCCAGTCACCTGGTTTCACTGATCACGGCCGCCGAAGGCGAGACGCCGGAGATGCCGGCCGAAGGCAAACCGCTTTCGTCACAACAGGTGAAATTGATCCGTGATTGGGTCAACGAAGGTGCCTCGTGGCCCGATGGATTTCGTTTGCAACAACGAACCAAGGCGGATGCCGACTGGTGGGCGTTCCAGCCGCTGCGGGTTGATCCGGATACCAGCCTGGATGAGCTGATCGATCGACGACTGGGCGAAACTGACTTGTCACGCAACCCCACCGCCGATCGACACCAGTTAATTCGACGGGTGACGTTTGACTTGATCGGCCTGCCGCCCACTCCCGAAGAGATCGACGCGTTTGTTAACGATCCCGCTCCGGATGCTTACGAACACCTGATCGATCGGCTGTTGGCATCGCCCCATTACGGCGAACGGTGGGGACGGCACTGGTTGGATGTCATACGGTTTGGCGAAAGCAACGGGTTCGAACGCAACGTTTTGATCAACAACCTGTGGCCCTTCCGTGACTACGTCATCCGCAGCCTGAATGAAGACAAGCCATTCAACCAATTAATTCGCGAGCACCTTGCCGGTGACGTTCTCGAACCCAACGAACCTGATGTGGTCATCGGCAGCGCGTTTTTGGTCGCGGGGCCGTACGATGATGTCGGCAACCAAGACGCCGTCCAAGCCGCACAGATCCGCGCCAACACGATCGACGAAATGATTCGGTCTAGCAGCGAAGCGTTTCTAGGCCTGACGATCGGTTGCGCTAGATGTCACGACCACAAGTTTGACCCGATCAAACAAGACGATTACTACTCGCTTTACAGCACCTTTGCCGGAACCGTGCACGGCGACGAGGTTTGGGCCACGCCTTCCGAACGCCAAGCCCATCACGACAAGTCACAGCCTCTGCATCAGCAAGTCGCTTCGCTGGAAAAACAGCTTCGCGATCTCGACGATGCGATCAAGCAGCGCGAAAGCGAATCGGCAAACCCAATCACTGACCAGGAAAGCAAACAGCGCGACGAGTGGAAAAAGCAACTCGATCAAGTCCGCCAGCAGCTCTCACAAATCCCGGCACTTCCGAGAGCCTGGCTGGGTCGACACGACGCCAATCGAGCCAAAGGGCCGTTCCATGTTTTCCTGGGCGGCAGTCCACAAAAGCCGGGCGAAATCGTCACGACACAAAGCTTGGTCGCGATGTCGACGTCCGATGACCAGCATGAACCAAGCTGCGCCTCGATCGCTTATTCACTCTCCGGTGATGCCTCCGAATCGGAACGCCGGTTGGCCTTCGCTAATTGGGTCACCGATTCACAAAACCCACTGACCTTGCGTGTGTTGGCGAATCGCTTGTGGCATTACCACTTCGGGACCGGCATCGTCGCGACGCCCAGTGATTTTGGATACATGGGCGAGCGTCCCAGCCACCCCGAGCTGCTGGATTTTCTTGCCACACAACTGCGTGATCACGGTTGGCGAATCAAGCCGATGCACAAACTGATCATGATGAGTCAAACGTATCGCCAATCAGCAAGTTTTAATGCCGACGCGGCCGCAATGGACGCGGACGACCGATTGCTTTGGCGATTCCCACCGCAGCGTTTGTCGGCTGAAGCGATCCGCGACTCGATGCTGCAACTTAGCGGCGTGTGGCGACGCGAATCAATCTTGCCGCGTGACGACACCAGCGTCTCGTTGCAGACTGAATCCGCTGTCCCATCAGGCGGCCCAGGGTTTCGGTTGTATCAATTCATGCAAGACAACGTCTGCACCTATGTGCCGCTGGATCAGCACGGCCCGGAAACCTATCGTCGGGCCGTTTATCACCAAAACGCCCGAGCATCAGTGGTCGACTTAATGACCGATTTTGATCAGCCGGACTGTGCGTTCGGGACACCGCGTCGATCGGAGACGACCACCCCGCTGCAAGCCCTGACAATGCTCAACCACAGCTTCACCTTGGACATGAGCCAAGCGATGGCAACACGGCTTGCCAAAGCGAGCGACCAAGTTTCTGACCAAGTCGACTTGGCGTATCGCGGTGCCTTTTCACGCAAGCCAGACGATGAGGAGCGAGCGGACTGTGTTTCGTTCATCGAGCAACACGGACTCGCCGCGTTCTGCCGTGCGCTGCTGAACGCCAGCGAATTGATTTACGTGCAATGAGGTGAGGTCGACCGAATCAATCATGAATCTGCAATCACATGCCCGCCGACAGTTTCTCGGCAACGTTGTCAGTGGCCTCGCCGGAATCGGACTCTTGGACCTACTGGGAAGTCCTGCCGCGAACCGGGGATTCGCCGCGGACCTGGGTAACGAATCGGCCGGCGGCCAAGTCTTGCCCCACCATGCGGCCAAAGCCAAGCGAGTGCTGCAAATCTTTTGTCCTGGCGCGGCATCCCACATGGACTTGTGGGAGCACAAGCCGATGCTGGAGAAAATGAATGGCCAACCGATGCCAGGCGAAGAAAACTTGGTGTCGTTTCAAGGCAAGAACGGCAACTTGATGCAAAGCCCTTGGCCTTTCAAACCCAGCGGCCAATCGGGAAAAGCGATCAGCACCATGTTGCCGCACATGGCAACCCATGTGGACGACATCGCGTTCATCCATTCAATGCACAGCAAGACGAACACGCACGGCCCCGGATGCATTTTTATGAACACCGGGCACGACAGTGAAGGCTTCCCCGGTGCCGGTTCGTGGGTCAGCTATGCCCTTGGCAGTGAGAACGAAAACTTACCCGCCTACGTCGCGATCCCAGACATCCGGGGTGAACCGCCGAACGGCAAAGCGAACTGGTCCAATGGTTTTCTGCCGGCGAAGTACCAAGCGATCACGCTAAGCGACCAATTGCCGATTCGAAACCTGGCACGTCCAGAATCGATTGACGCGGCAACCGATCAAGACACCAGGCAATTTTTGCAGCGGATGAACCGGCGTTTTGCCGCTTCCAATCCGGCGGAAAGCGAATTGCAAGCCCGCGTCGATGCGTATTCACTTGCGGCCCGAATGCAGCTTTCAGCGCCCGAGGTGTCGGGACTGGAAAGTGAGTCTGGCGAAACGCATCGGCTGTATGGAACCGGTGATTCCAATGAGCTGAAGGCGGCGTATGCACGCAACTGTTTGCTGGCCCGGCGATTGCTCGAACGCGGTGTTCGGTACGTGAATTTGTACTGTGCGTCGCGTGCCAGCGGCGTCGATGGGCTGCTCAACTGGGATGCCCACAAGACTCTGAAAGCAGATTACGAACGGCATTGCCCGGTCTTTGACCAGCCCACCGCAGCGTTGTTGACGGACTTGAAACGCACGGGGCTGTTGGATGACACGTTGGTTTTGTGGACGACGGAGTTTGGTCGGATGCCAACGCATCAAGAAGGCACCGTCGGCCGCGACCACAATCCCGATGGCTTCACCTGCTGGATGATGGGTGCGGGAGTCAAAGGAGGCGTCAGCTATGGGGCGACAGACGAATTCGGTCGCCGAGCGGAACAGAACCCGACAACGGTTTGGGATTTCTACGCAACGGTGCTGCATCTGCTCGGCTACGACCACGAAAAGCTGACGTGGTATCACAACGGCCTCGATCGACGACTCACCGACGTGCACGGCAACCTGATCAAAGCCATCGTCGCGTAGTGGGCGTGGTTCAGGAGCAAGGCTCGAATCAATTAACCGCTCGCTATCGCGAATGCGGCTGATGAGTGAGCGCGCCCTGCGAATTGAGGAGCCATACAAATTCTGATTAAATTTCATTGACCCAACTACCGAACCACTGTACTATCTAGATATCACACTGGCTCACTGATCTCGATACTCAGGTCCGGTTATGTTTTTTTCGATCGATGTCCAAAGCGACGTCGCGATTTACTTGCAGCTTGTGCGGCAGGTGAAGTTTGCGATCGCCGCCGGCACGCTGCGTCCGGGGCAACTCTTGCCCAGTGTTCGCGTGCTCAGTAATCAAGTTGCACTCAACCCCAACACGGTGGCACGTGCGTTCAATCAGCTGCAATCCGACGGGGTGATCGAATCGCTTCGCGGGCGTGGCATGATCGTTCGCGATGATGCGGTCGATGTTTGTCGTCAGGAGCGAGAATCCGTCCTCGACGAACGGATCGGTGCGGTTCTGTCGGAAGCCTGGAACGCCGGCTTAACCAAAAAGCAAATCAAAACGTTTGTCGACGCGCACCTGCGCGACCTTTGCGAAACGGAGCCGGCCGTTTTGGCGGCGGCTTCTGATCCGGGTGACAATGGTCACTCCGAAGACGCTTGATGGAGCACATTGTGATGAACTCTTCTTCTGAAAACGGCGGACTCATGCAACCTGTAATCTCGACCAAAGCGTTGACCATGCACTTCCGGCGTTGCGAGGCGCTGACCGAAGTGGACTTGGATATCCGGCCAGGCACGGTGTTCGCTTTGCTTGGCGAAAACGGTGCCGGAAAGACAACGATGATCCGCATTCTGACCGGATTCCAGCGGCCAACAAAAGGCACTTGCACGGTGTGTGGGATCGATCCGCAAAGCGATCCCCAGGCGGTTCGTAAACAGATCGGCTATGTCTCGGACGCGCCAGCACTTTATGACTGGATGAGCGTTGCTCAGATCGGCGGGTTCACCGCGTCGTTTTATGACCAGCACTTCTTGCCGGCTTATCAATCGATGATTCGGCGTTATGAGATTCAGCCCGAACAAAAGATTCGCCATCTCTCCAAAGGCCAACGCGCGAAAGTCGCCTTGTCACTTTCACTCGCCCACGACCCTTCGCTGTTGATCATGGACGAACCGACCAGTGGCTTGGACCCCAAGGTTCGTCGCAGCTTTTTAGAATCGATGATCGACCGGGCGGCGACAGGACGAACCGTGTTCCTGTCCAGCCATCAGATCAGCGAGGTTGAACGGGTGGCAGACACGATCGCAATTTTGCATCACGGACGCATCCGGTTGATCGGCGACCTGAACGAAATCCGTGAGTCGATTCATCAAGTCATCATCGACACGGACGATCCGCTGCGTGCGATTTCCAAACTCAACGAACCCGCCGAGATCTTGATGGAAGAAACGCAAGGGCGATCGCGGCAACTGTTCGTGCGGAACCTCGACAACGAAATGATCGACACGCTGCGAATGACTCCCGGCGTAACGGACGTACGCTGCCGGCTGGCAACACTCGAAGAAATCTTCGTCGCCTGCACCTCGCCAACACCCACACTCGAACCAGCAGCCGCAGGGCACTAGCTCGCGGTTATGCCCGAACAATCAACCCCGTCTCGTGACAAGGCTCCCGCCTTGCCACGCAATGTTTAGCAGGCTCCGCCTGCCCAGTTCTACTTAGGTTTTTCAATACTCAATATCCGGCAGAAACCGGAGAGACAGTGTGTCACAAGGCCGGCACCTAACCGCCAACCCTAGGAACCGGTTGATTTTCGAAATTGGCTGCTCCGCAAAAGCACCGGAAACAAACGCTACGTTCGCGGAGCGAAAGGCGACATAGGAAAATCAACCGAGCCCTAACACGCGGTCTCCACGATCGCGTACGACGTTGTTTAACTCATCAACAAACCGATTGAGAATCGATATGGCTACTCAAGTGACGACCGCCGAGGCGACGATTCGTACCAATCACGAACCCTCTTCAACGGCTTGGTTTTGGTGGAAGGAATCACGTCAACTCGCGCCACTATTGGTCATGCTGGTTGCCGTCGCATTCCTGGCGTTGTTTTTTGATTTGATCGGCAGTTCGCTTTGGAACTTTCAAGTTCCCCACGAAGCGTTGCTGCTTGCGATTCCGGGATTGTTCGCCACAGGTGCTGGACCGCTGCTGGTCGGTCAAGAAAGATCAACGCGAACGATCGAATGGTTAACGCTGCTACCCGTTTCTCCGTCGCGTCTGGCAATCACAAAGCTTCTCGTATCGCTGGTGGGCTTGGTGGTGATCTGGATGTTTTCGCTGTTGTTGCTCGCTGTGACGGGTGATGGATCGAGTAAATGGAGCACATTAAACCCCAACGATTTGCTCTACGATCAACAGTCCATCTTGGTCTGGTTGATTCACTCGCTGTTCGTGCTTCTGGTCGGCTTTTATGTTTCCTGGCGAATCGAGAACCAGTTCTATGCGTTGCTATTGCTGATCGGGATTGCGTTCAGTCCCTTCATTGCGGTTTCGGTGACCAGTGGGTTGCTAAGCCGTGCGTTGCTGGCGAAAGAATCAGGCATATTGTCCTTGATCTTCACCGCGATCGGCGTCGCGGTGATGTTTCCGCTGTCCCTTCGAGCGGCCGCGCGAACGTTGGGTGCGAAGCCAGCACCAAGTTTAAACGGGTTTGAAGTCAGCCGATCCTCGGTCGCCGCGGCAACCGTCCCCGAATTCAATACTCAAACGGCGCCGGTGATTTGGCAGAGCTTCCATTCGGCGAAAGGCACCTGGATGGTAATCAGCGTGATGTTGTTGGTCGGCTGTCTCGGGACAATGTCAACACCGGAGTTCGGAGTTGACATCCTTTCGAACAATTGGCTGCCGCTATTCGTCTTACTGTTCGCGGTAGCGACATCCTGGATTGGCGTGTGCGTGTTCAAGCACGACGGGGCGGCGGAGCGACTTCGCTTCTTGGCCGATCGAGGCGTTTCCTGGAAGCGAACCTATCTGGCCCTACACGGGTTCCCCATCGCAATGGTGTCGACGCTGTTACTGCTGTTCGCCTTGTTCAATTTGAAAATCGACCACTTCAATTACGACGCGGCGTCCGGAATGCCATCCTTGCTCACGATGATGTTCTTCGTCGTGACGGCGTATTCGGTTTCACAGTGGGCAAGCCAAATCTTCCGCACGCTGATCCTGTCAGTGATCATCGCACCAATCCTCGCCTGGACGACCGTTGGCTGGCTGAGTTCGGCGATTGCGATGTGTGGAGTTCCGGTTTGGTGCGTGGTGGTCTGTGCCCTCACGCCGATGTTGGCAAGCTTTGTGATGATGAAACACTACATGGATGGACGCGATCGCCCCTGGACCTTCGCTGTCGGTGCGGCTGCCGTCGCGATCATCATCGGACTGCCAATTTTCACGATGTACCGCCGAATCCAGGCGATCCCAGGGATGACGCCATCACAGCGGACCGCGCTACTGAATGAAGCTCGCAAAGCTCGGTCCCAAAATCTCCGCTCTGTCTTTGTCGCACTCAGTTACTCCGGTCGCTATTCCGATCAAACAATGCTGCTGAATGCGGAACAACTGATCGACAGCGCAAAATCATACCGCTATGAACCCCAGGTGATCGTCGCTCCGCTGACAACGCAGTCAGGTGAACCAGTTCGCCCAGCCTATTGTGATTCCGCATTTCAATTCTGGTACGAAAATTTCTCGCTCAGTCAATTGACCTGGGAATCGAATCCAGAGACGTGGCCCGATTACGCCGTCTTTTTAGATTCGTCGGTGACACTACTTCGCTCGTTGCGTGCTGATCATCATTATTGGTCTCAAGAGTATGCAGATCGCTTGGAAATCATGCTGCTCGACGCATTGTCCCAAGAAGCGATTCGCGCCAAGCGAGACAGCGAGACTGTCCAAAAAGTTGTCCGGTCAATTGGGACGCCACAAAGCCGTGCGAAAGCGCGACGTGAAGCCGTGCTTGCACAATGGGCGGAGGCAGTCATGGATCCGGACGACCCCTCCGCGTTCAACTTCTATGGGTACTTTCCCGAGAACGCGTCGGGCTTGGCCGCCTGGGCAGAGCCACGAGTTGATGAAGCAATCGTGCTCGCATTGTTAGATGGGATTGAAGCGGCAAAAACGCATTCGGCCAGCACCGGTTGGCTTCACGACCTTCATGAACTGATTACCCCAACAATACCGTTTGAGGAATCTCAATACGGACCAGCCTGGCGCAAACAACCCGTGTTACAAATCCTAACGTACCAATCTCGATTTGCGCCAGGAATGTTCATGGGACGAGACTGGGAATACGTCGACCCCAATGCATTGCTGGTAAACGAATCAACGGTTTCACCAAACGCTGACGAGCAGGAGTAGGCAGATCATGAACACGATGCTTTTCACAAATGATCGAGACCGCGTTTGGCTGGCAGTCGTCCTTGCCCCAGTCATGTTGCTGGTCGGTTTCATCGCGCTCGCCGAATTTCAGTGGTCTCGAAAAGACGCCGAAATCGATCGAAAGCTCCAGGGAATTTTCCCTGCCGCTTTCCTGGATGCCCCCTACAGCGATGCGGCTGGCGAAGCATTGAAAACAATGTTCGATCTCAAACCCAACAATACTCAGGAAACTCTTTCAGAAACGAATCTGGCAAAAATCAATCGTATCGAGTTTGCACTCGCTTCCTTTCGAAACGAAGTAGATCACCTCAATTCACTCGAAAATGATGCCGTGAGCCTGAGTGTCGAATTTGATCCGACACCGTTTTACGATGACATTTACCGCCGCGCCAAAACGCTGCTAGAGAACGTTTCAGCAGCAGATGCAATTTACATTGCTGCCGCCCCAAGCTTCTTTGAACACTGGTTTGAACATGAAGTACGACAGGGAAGGTTTGCAGACGCGATTGACGTCATCTCCTACCTGCAAGGACCAAGCACCCCAGTGGTGAGCGTTGCCAAAGCGATGTCGATTCCTGGCTGGACGCTCGAACAAATCGAGACCATCGAAAGGCTTGTGAATCACCCCGCCGCAACGCAAAACGAATCCATTCCCCCAGAACTCCGCCGCATCGAAACGGTGGCTCGGTTGCTGCCATGGTTTCAAGGAAAAACAACGCTGCTCTATCGGAACCGGTACTACCAGTCATCGCCTTTCCCGATCGCCCCCTCGGTCCGATTGGCAGTCTTGAACCGCGAGTTAGCGGCAGCCGAGATCAACAACGTTGGGAGCGTCAATTCGATCAAAAAGATTCGCAAGCTTGACCTCGCCTGTCGGGAAGCGATCGATTCAGGAATTGATACCGCGTTGCAGATTCCACTTTACAAATCTGTGAATCTCTATGAATCCGCATTCACCGGGGAAGATGACTTTGTTCTGCAAGCACGGCAGTTAAGCGACGAGCGTTTGGCACAAACGGCAATTGCGATCCGGAAGTTCGAATTGATGAAGGGCGAGTTCCCGGCACGGCTGGAAGAACTGTCGACCATCGGATTCAATTTTTATCGAGACCAAGAACTGGCATCTTACAATCTTTTTTACCAAAAGTTTCCTAGTGATCAGCGACGGGAATGGATTGGGGACGACAGCGTTGGATTCGATACCGAGCTTTCTCCTGAACTTGCCAACCGGAAAGGCTGGTGGGGAATGCTGGGTGGCGGCCACGACACGACAGTCTATTTCTGCCCGAGCGGGGCTGCCGAAGAGCCTCCATCGGATCAGGCAACGGAGGAGTAGGCCTGCCTGTGGCGGCAAGCCGTTCGCTTCAAAAACAGGGCATTCGCCAAGTCAGCAGTGCCTAACCGATCGCCACCCGCCTGTTGTCGATCTGACTTCTGGCGGGGGCGGAAGTGTCTTTTCGCGGGGAAAAAACGGACAATCGCAAAAGGTTGTCCCCTCTTCTTTCGGGTTCATCGTCTCTTTAGAACCAATCTCGACCGGTCGATTGGCAATCCGGTAGGATTTGGCATTCCGGTAGGATACCGGGGGAAGACGCGCGCACTGGCGGTACCCGCTGGGCGGCTTCCTGAGATTGACCCCAGACTCCGCAATTTAGTTGACTCGAATGGGCCTGTACGACCGCGACTATGGTCGCGACGACGAAATGTCACCCTGGGAGCGTCACCAACGATCCCAACAACCGAAAAGCATGGCCGTCATTGTGCTGGCGGTGACCTGTGGCGTTTGGGTGCTGGACATTTTGACGACCAAGAACGTCGGCGGCATCCGCGTCAGTGTGCTGGCCGAATGGCTGGCTTGCTACGGCACCACGTTGATCCAGCCGTGGACTTGGTACCAGTTCCTCAGCTACGGGTTCATCCACGACATCGAAAGCCCGTTCCACCTGCTGTTCAACATGTTCAACCTGTTCTTCTTCGGAAGGGCGGCGGAGATGCGGCTTGGGCGATGGGAGTTCCTGCGTTTTTACCTCGTCTCGATCGTCTTCGCCGGTGTCTTGGGGGCGCTGACGTACTGGATCATGGGCACGCCTGATGGACGCTTCATCGGTGCCAGTGGCGCGGTGTCGGCACTGCTGATTCTGTTCGTCTGTTTTGATCCCCACGCCGATTTGGATTTGTTTGGCGTTGTCCGAGTCAAAGCCAGCTGGATCGTGATCGTCTTCCTGATCTACAACGTCTGGGGATCGATGCAAATGCTGAGCGCCCAAAATCAAATGGGCGGCGGAACAGCTTTCACGGTTCACTTGGCCGGCGCCGCGTTTGCCTATCTGTATCACTCGCAACGTTGGAATTTTGGTTGGATCGATCCCAGCGGTTTTCGCCGATCGGTCAAGACGTCGATGCGGCGAACGAAACTCAAGATTCACGATCCCGACGCAAAGCTGCGAAAAGAGGAACAGGACGTCGACGAGATTCTGGCTAAAATTCATGCGTCGGGCGAAGAGAGTTTGACTCGCGCGGAGCGGCGAACACTGGAACGCCACAGCCGTCGCCAACGCGAGATGCGTGACCGAAAGTAAGCCCTTCACGTTTTGCAACTGTCACTCGCACGTTCGCCAGTCACTCGATCGTCAATGAAACACCCATCCGCCCCGCTGCTGCATCGCCGAAGCTGGCTTTCACTTGCCACCGCCGCCGGATTTGCCAGTTGGCTTTCCGCCCCGATCAAAGCGTTGGCTGAACAAGCCACAACGCAAGATGCGCACAACGATGCCCACCCGCTGCCCTATCTGGATCGGCTTGGGCTTCAGCTTTACACGGTGCGGAATCAAATGGCTGACGATCCGCGGGCGACTCTCAAGGCAATCGCCGCCGCCGGATACAAACAAGTCGAACTGATGGCGATCGATAACGGCGCACTCGAGTTGGCGGCGATCGCGCGAGACGAAGGACTTCGTGTGCATAGCGGGTTCCTGGATTGGCGCTGTGTCGTTGCACCAGAAACCAACCCAGACTGGACGATCGAACAAACGATCGAGATGGCCGAACGGATCGGTTTGCGTCACGTCGTGTTTGGCTACATCGACAAGCCATCACGGGACACGTCCGACAAGTGCAAGGCGATTGCTGATCGAGCGAACTCGGCCGCCGCGAAGACGCGTGACGCCGGCATGCGGATGGCTTATCACAACCATTCTTTCGAATTCGCGAAATTGGATGGCGGGGCAACCACCGCCTACGACATTTTCATCGAGCGGTTTGACCCGCAACTGATGGACTTCGAACTCGACGTCTTCTGGGCCAAAATCGGTGGCCATGACCCGTTCGCCATGATGAAAAAGCTGGCCGGGCGGATCACGATGGTGCACCTCAAAGATCTCAAGAAAGACACGCCCACCAATCACGATGAAGCCACCGTTCCCGCAGACGCGTTTCAGGAATGTGGTGACGGTGTCTTGGACATCCCCGCGATCATGCGGCTGGCCAAAGAGATCGGTGTGCTGGAATGCCATGTCGAGCAGGACCAATCGCCAGCACCGCTGGACAGCATTGCCCAGAGCTTTCGCTTTTTGGCCGAAGCGTCAAAGGCATAGCTGCGGATCGAGTTCGTTGTCGCTGACGCAAGCGTTTATGCTGCGTTGATCGATTTCCCCGTTTGCCCTTTTGACTGATTGGTATCCGTGATGACGACAATGAACCGATTCTTTTGTGGTGTTGCCACGTTTGCGATGTTGATTTCTGCGAGCAACTTGTCGGCGAAAGAGCCGCTCGCGGTCGGCGACAAGGCACCGGATTTCGAGCTTCCCGTTCAAGGCCAAGACGACTTTGCAACACTCTCCGAATTGATCAAAGACGGCCCCGTCGTGGTCGTCGTCTTGCGTGGCTACCCGGGATACCAATGCCCGCTTTGCACCCGCCAAGTCAGCAGTTTGGTCAACCGTGCCAAGGCGATTGGTGCGGCAACGGGCGACCAACCGCAACGTGTCGTTTTGGTTTACCCCGGTCCAGAAAACGGTCTGGAACGAAACGCCAAACAATTTCTGGGTGCCAAACGTTTGCCGGAAAACTTTGTCATGGTCCGCGACCCGGACATGAAAATGGTCGACGAATGGGGACTGCGTTGGAACGCCCCACGCGAGACGGCCTATCCGTCGACGTACGTGATCGGCCCCGGACGACGCGTCAAATGGTGCAAAGTCAGCGAATCGCACGCCGGCCGATCGACCGTCGAAGAGATTCTCAAAGGCTTGCGGGAATAAATCGACCGCCTCCCTGTGTCGCGATCGTTCGCCTTCGTATAACTAGGTGCTGTCGAGAAACAAGATCATCGGTTTTCAGGAGAACATTGCGTGACCGCTCGGATTCATATTGTCGGTATTGGCGACGACGGATTGGATGGCCTGACCGGGCATGCGAAGTCCTTGCTGACCTCCGCGGAAATGGTGATCGGCACGTCAGCATTGCTTAATCGCCTGAACGATTCGGTGCCCGCCGTTCGTGTCGAATGCAACGGTGGCCTGGACGAGCTGAAATCGGCCATCGCCGAACTGCCTGACAAACAAACCGTGTTGCTGGCCAGTGGCGACCCGCTGTTTTATGGCATTGCGAACTACCTGACCGAAACGGTTGGCAAAGACCGCTTCGAAATCGTCCCCCATGTCAGTTCGATGCAGCTGGCCTTTGCCCGCGTCAAAGAAAGCTGGGACGATGCCTATCTGTCCAATCTCGCCGTCCAGCCACTCGATCGCGTCGTCGACATGATCCGTTCGGCCGAACGCGTCGGCCTGTTCACGACCGACTCGATCACCCCGTCGGTGGTCGCCGAAGCGTTGCTCGATCGTCGCATCGACTACTTCAACGCCTACGTTTGCGAAAACCTTGGCACCCCGCGCGAAACCGTCACCCGTGGCGACTTGCAATCGATCCGTGGGCAGTCATTCTCGCCACTGAACGTGATGGTCTTGGTCCGTCGCACCGGTGCGGCCGACCTTCCCAGTACCGGCAAACGCACGCGGCTGTTCGGCAACCCCGATGACGTCTTTTTGCAATCACGCCCCAAACGCGGTTTGTTGACTCCGATGGAAGTCCGCTGTATCGCGCTGGCGGAATTGGAACTGCAACGTGACTCGATCGTTTGGGATGTCGGTGCCGGCAGCGGCGCGCTGGCCATCGAAGCCGCATCGATCGCGACCGCCGGCAAAGTCTTTGCGATCGAAATGGACGCCGAAGACTACAACCTGATGCTGCAGAACGCCGAGCGTTTTGACGTCCCGTCACTCGTCCCGATCCACGGCCAAGCCCCGGCGGCTTGGGCCAGCTTGCCAGACCCTAGCGCGGTCTTTGTCGGTGGCAGCGGACGCATCGTTCCGGAACTGGTCCGTGAAGCGGCCAGCCGAATGCCGAAAGGCCGCATCGTGGTCAGTGTCTCTAGCCCCGATAACTTGCTCGCCGTTCAAAAGGTCTTGGAAGATTCCGGCTACCGCGCCGAAGTCCGCATGATCAACATCGCTCGCGGACAACACCAACTGGACCGTGTCCGCTTCGAATCGCTGAACCCGATGTTCTTGATCGTCGGCGGAAAGTAATCAAACGTCAGCGAAAGTCTTCACGAAACACGCTTGGCGGAATGCCCGTCAAGCGTTTGAAGACGACGGTCATGTACTCGGTGTGATCAAACCCAGTCAGCTTCGCAATCTCGGCCAACGATAGGTTGGTGTCACGAAGCAATTCTTTGATCCGGCGCAGCTGCGTGGCGCGGATCTCTTGCTGGGGACTGTGCCCCAAGCTTTGCCGAAACCGGCGCTCGATCGAGCTTCTGGAGACACCAAGCTTGCCGACCAAGTCTTGTGCGGTCATGCCAAAGCAAGCGGATTCGCGAATCATCGCGATCGCCTCGACAACCAAGTCGTCATCGATCCCCAGCGCATCGGTCGACTGACGAACGATCACACCCATTGGATCGACCAATCGGGCGGCCGAATCTGCTTTCTGACCGGACATCAGTTCGTCCAGCAACTCGGCCGCTTCGAAACCGATCCGCTGTGGGTTGGGCTGAATGCTCGATAGTGGCGGGTCACAAAAGTTGCAAAGCAATTCGTCGTTGTCGACGCCGATCACTGCCACTTGCTCTGGCACAAAGATCTCGGAGCTTTGGCAGGCATTGAGCACCTGCTGCGCGCGGATGTCATTGCAAGCCATCAGCCCGACGGGCTTGGGAAGCTGTTGCAACCACTGTGCAATACGCTCCTGATCCAAGTCCCATTTGGCGGCCGCCTTCCCGCGCCAAACGGAATGATAGGTGGCGGTTTCGAAACCGAGGCTGCGAAGATGTTCGCTGAAACCGACGAATCGCTGTTCGGACCAAGTTTCCTTTTCAAAGCCGCAGAACGCAAAGTTGCGAAAGCCGCGTTCATAAAGATGACTCGCGCCAAGCCTTCCGATCGCGTGCATGTCGGATTGGATTCGCGGCAGCTTTAAATCGGCGTACAAGTCATTCAGGTCAACGGTCGGGATACCTTTGCGACGAATCTTTGCGGCCAGCTCTGGCGTCGTGTTGCGACAGATGATGCCATCCCACGGACGCTGCAGCAGCCACTCCGGCGGCGAGGCCCCCAGTTCACGCTCGTCCATAAACGCCGACCAGCGTGCACGTGTCCGCTGGTATTTCGCGATCCCCTCCAGAATGCTTCGCCCATACGTCGTCGCCGTTTCGACAAGCAACGCGACACGACGTTTCTTTTGGACCATGGGTTTCGGATTTCTGAAGACACGGATGCGTCAATCGACGGAAAATCGACGCGATAAAAAACTCCTGCACGCGAGGGCTCGACCTGTGGCAAGGATCGGCCTGGCGAACGCAGTTTCTTTATCATAGACGCAAAAACGCTCGCATTCCGCGACAAACTGGCCAACAAAACCCCTTCGCATTCATGACAACAGAACTCATTCGGTGCCAACATTTCTCATGGCAATCTTGATCGGTCGCAGTCACACTTCCACACCGAACAACCTGTCGGTTTTACGTTCTCCTAGTGTCGCCTTTCGCTCCGCGAAAGTAGCGTTCCTTCCGCCTTTCTCGGTTCCGGGAATCCATCGAAATGCCACTTTCACGTCACGGCATGATGTCAACGATCGCTGCCGCAGCGGTCGTGCTGTTTGCCCAAGGCCAAGTCGCCAACGGCCAACCGGTCGCCAGCCCCACCCTCACAATCAACGTCGACGCCGCGCAACGTCTGCATCGCGTGTCGCCTTACCTGACCGGTGCTTGCATCGAAGACGTCAACCACGAAATCTACGGCGGCATCTATAGCCAAATGATCTTTGGCGAAAGCTTTCAAGAGCCAAGTCGTCAAAGCCCAGTCAAAGGCTTCGAAGCCGCTGGCGGCAAGTGGTCGGTTGCAGACGGCGTGTTGTCCGGCAGCGCCGGCGAAGGCCCGAAACTCGTCCGCGAAGGCTTGGTCATTCATCAAGGTAGCGTTGGCGTCGATGTTAAATTGATTAGCGAAGTGGCCGGTAACGCGGGGCTGATCATCGCGACCAACCAGGCCAAAGTCGGCGCGGACAATTTTTCGGGTTACGAGATCGCTCTTGATAGCCAAGCGGACCGCCTAGTCATCGGACGGCATGACCATAACTTTAACCTGATCGGTTACGAAGCAATTGATGTTCGCACCGACGAATGGATCCGGCTGCGTGTCAAAATCGAACCAGAATCGTTTACCGTTTTCGTCAACGACAAAGAAATCACCACGGTTCGCGACCAACATCCGCTCCGCGCCGGAACGATCGGCTTTCGCCAATGGCAACGCAACGCCCAGTACCGCAACCTGGAATTAAACGTCGACGGGAATGCAATTGACGCTTCGCTTGTCGGGACTGCTCGTGCGAACGAAATCAGTGGCATGTGGGACGCGGTGGGCGATGTAGCAAACGCATCGTTTCAGCTGATCAAAGACAACCCATTTGTCGGCCAACAGAGCCAACGGATCAGCGCCGAAACGAACGGCGGATCAGCGGGTCTTGCCAACCGTGGACTGAACCGCTGGGGCATGACGTTTCGAAACGGCAAACCCTACGAAGGCCAGTTGTGGCTGCGAAGCGACAAAGCGATCGCCGTTTCCGTTACGTTGGAAGGCACTCGCCTTGAGGACACTGCGATTGAAAACAACAACGAGGTTCATGAACTCGCCAGCAAAATCGTGAACGTTTCGGGCGATGGCAAGTGGAACCGGTATGACTTTGAATTGACACCGACCGGTGAAACCGAAAACGGTCGCTTTGCGATTCGCCTGCAAGATGCCGGACAGCTGGATATTGGCTATGCATTTCTGCAACCCGGTTCGTGGGGACGCTACAAAGACCTGCCGCTGCGTCGCGATGTTGTCGAAGGCTTGATCGACCAAGGAATCACCGTGCTTCGATACGGCGGCTCGATGGTCGATAACCCGCCGAACTATCGCTGGAAAAACATGATCGGGCCACGCGACCAACGTCAACCTTACGATGGTCACTGGTACGACTATTCGACCAATGGCTGGGGAATCATTGATTTTCTGAACCTTTGCGAAGCCACCGGCATCTTCGGGATCCCCTGCTTTAGCATCGACGAATCGCCACAGGATATGGTTGATTTCTTGGAATACGCCAACGGTGATGCCAACTCAACTTGGGGACAAAAACGCGTTGCCGACGGCCATCCGAAACCCTACGGACTGCAATTCATCCAGCTCGGCAACGAAGAATCTGTGAACGAAGCGTACTGGGATCGCTACGAGCCGATCGCACGTGCGATGTGGAAACAGGATCCGAGCTTGACCTTGATCGTCGGTGACTTCCAATTCGAAAGCCCGATCGTCGATCCGTTTCACTTCACCGGTTCGCCAGCCGGAATCACCAGTCTGGCTGCCCACCAAAAGATCCTCGCCCTCGCCAAAGAACTGGACACCGAAGTTTGGTTCGACACGCACATGTGGACCGGTGGACCCGAGCCGACCTCGTCGATGAACGCGTTCTTCACCTATGTCGACGCACTTGAAAAACTCGCCGAAGGTGCCAAGCACAAGGTCGTTGTCTTTGAATTCAACGCCAACAACCACCGCCAACGCCGGGCGCTGTCCAATGCGGAAATGATCGGACGGATCATGCGTGACGGTCGCATCCCGATCACCCTGTCAGCAAACTGCTTGCAGCCCGATGGCCAAAACGACAACGGTTGGGATCAAGGATTGCTGTTTTTGAACTCCTCCGACGTTTGGTTACAGCCCCCTGGTTTCGTGACCCAAATGGTCTCACAAGCCTACCAACCTTGGGTAGTTCAGTCGTCCGTCGCATCGAACGACAAACAAGCCGTCCCCGAGTCAATCGATGTGGTCGCTACCGCTTCGGAAGACAAGCAAACGGTCATCGTGCGAGTCGCCAATCGCGACGCACATCCTGTGCATGTGCAACTACTGTGCGATGGAATTCAGGTGCAGTCTTCCGATGCCCAGGTCACAACTTTGGCAGCACCGCTGAACGCGCACAACACGGCCGACAACCCGAATCAAATCCATCCGACAACGCAAACGATCTCAATCGGGACCACCGATCAATCGGCAACGATTGAGGTGCCGGCGTACTCGTTTTCGACCATTCGGATCGGATCCTAAATCGGTGGAACAATCGAAATGGATTTAAAACTTAGCCAACACACGGCATTGATCACCGGTGGCGCAAGTGGCATCGGACTGGCAAGTGCCAAGCAGTTCGCCCAAGAGGGATGCAACTTACTGCTTTGGGACAGGTCGCCCGACATCGAGCAGGTCGCAAGTAATTTGCGACAAACAGGCGTCACGGTTGAAACCAGCGTGGTGGACATCGTTGATTTCGAATCGCTGAAAAACGCGATCGACGAATTCACAACGCGTGGCGGCACCGTTCAACACGTCGTGCATTGTGCGGCGATGGGATCTGGCAAATTCGGGTTTCCGTTTACCGAGCTCGAACCTGCGGATTGGCGGAAGACACTCGAGGTCAACATCATGGGCATGGTCAACGTGGCCCACGCGTTGACGCCGTACTTGACCAAACAACAGTACGGAACGTTCGTGTTTTTGGCGTCCATCGCTGGCCAGATTGGCTCGCAAACCGATCCGCCCTACAGCGCCAGTAAGGCTGCGAATATCAATTTCGCGCAGTGCATGGCGAAAGACTTGGCGTCGCATCAGGTCCGGGTGAACACCGTTTGCCCTGGGATGGTGAAAACGCCGCTGAACCGATCCGTCTGGCAAGCTTGGCATGACCGAACGCCTGTCGAACAACGTCAAAGTTACGAAGACTGGGCGGAGCATAAGATCAAAAGCCTCGTGCCGCTTGGAAAATGGCAATCGTGCGAGGACATCGCAGACATGATCGTGTTCCTCTCCTCCGACCGAAGTCAGCAAGTCACCGGCCAGACGATCAACGTCGATGGCGGTTTCGTCATGCACTGGTAATGTGCCGCATTGCCAGCCCTCTCCCGCCAACCAACCGATTTCTGATTCGTTCCATGAACCCTGTCCGTTCTATCACGCTCGCGATCCTGGTGTCGCTTCCGCTATTTGGTAGCGCACAAGACGCCACGACCTTGCATCCCGTTCCGCTGGAACAGGTTTCGATCAATGACGCCTTCTGGTCGCCAAAACGCACCATTTGGCAAAACGTCACGATCAACGATTGTTTCGACAAATTCGAACGCGACGGTGCGTTTGAAAACTTTGACCGCTTGATTGCGGGGCAAACAGGTGGCCATCGTGGTGCACCTTGGTTCGACGGTTTGGTGCTGGAGATGATTCGCGGTGCGAATGACTTTTTACGCAGCAATCCCGACGCAGCACTGCAAGCTCGAATCGATGGCTATGTCACACAGATCTGCAAAGCGGCGAAGCAGGACCCGAACTGTTTCTTAAGCAGCTACACCCAACTGGAAGTCCCCGACCAACGCTGGGGACGCAACGGCGGCAAACTGCGTTTCCAACATGATGTCTACAACGCCGGATGCCTGTTCGAAGCCGCCGCGCATTATTACTGGGCGACCGGAAACACCAACCTTCTGGAAGTCGCATTGCGTCTGGCCAATCACATGGCAGAGACGTTTGGCTTGCCACCAAAGGTCAACGTGATCCCGGCTCACGCTTTGCCAGAAGAAGCACTCGTCAAACTGTCTCAAGTCTTGACGCAGCACCCGGAGCTTAGCAAAACGCTTTCGATTGACGTTGACGCGAACAAGATCCTTGACCTCGCGAAACTCTTCGTCGAATTGCGTGGCAAGCACGATGGACGTGAATCTTTCGGACAATACGCCCAAGACGACGTCCCGATTCGTGATCAGAAGACGATCGAAGGCCACGCCGTTCGTGCCACATTGCTGTACGGCGGGCTGGCTGCGATCGCCAAGGAAGATCCACAAAGCGGCTACTTTGCGGTTGCCGATCGAATGTGGCGCAACATGACCGGTCAGCGAATGTATGTGACCGGTGGCGTCGGTGCGATCGCAGACGACGAAAAGTTCGGCGCCGATTATGAGCTTCCCAACGATGGCTATTTAGAAACGTGCGGCGCCGTAGGTGCCGGTTTCTATCACTTGAACCTGCATCAGGTTTCTCCCGATGCAAAGTACATCGACCAATTCGAACGGGTGCTCTACAACGCGGTGCTGTCTGGCGTTTCACAAAGCGGCGATCGGTACCTTTACGAAAGCCCATTGACCGCACCGGCATCAAAACAGCGTTGGGACTGGCATGCCTGCCCATGTTGCCCGCCGATGTTTTTGAAACTGACCGGCGCTTTGCCAGGCTACGTCTACTGCCAGTCTGACGATGCGGCCTACGTCAATCTTTTCATTGGCAGTGAAGCGACGGTTCGTGTGGGTGAGCATCAACTGCAACTTCGCCAGCAAACCACCTATCCGTTTGGCGGCCAAGTTCGATTGCAAGTTTCGCCGGTTGGTGAAGTCAGCGATCCGCTGAAGTTGAATGTACGAATTCCCGAGTGGTGCCAGGGCTTCAAGATTGCCATCAACGGAAATGCCATCGACCAACCGACGTTGGAACGAGGCTACGCGTCGCTGCTGCGAACCTGGAAACCTGGCGATGAAGTGACGCTCGACTTCGAGATGCCGGTCCAAACGGTGTCGGCGAATCCACAGGTCAAAGCTGACTTGGGACGCGTCAGCTTTCAAAAAGGGCCACTGGTTTACTGCTTCGAAGAGATCGATAACACAGACAGACTACGGTTCAGCTATCTAAGTGAAACGGCGACCGCTGTGCCGAGTGAGCCACCGAGCGGAATCGTTGGAATCGAATCAATCCGCGTCAAGGCAAAGCAACGCCTTCCCGTCAAAGATGACGAGTCGCTGTATGGTCAGGATGTGATTGGTGATATAACAGAAGACATCGAGCTAGTTGGCATTCCCTTCTTTGCCCACTCGAACCGTGGACCGACGGGACGTCAAACTTGGATGCCAACAACGATCTTGTTGACCGAAGAAGCCAAGGCGGAGACGATCGCCAGCCAGGGCACCTGGACGGCCTCACATTGCTGGACCGGCGACACGATTGCGGCCGTCAACGACCAAGTCATGGCCGAAGCGTCGGATGACGATTCGATTCCCCGGTTCACGTGGTGGGATCATCGCGGGACCAGCGAATGGCTGCAGGTGGAACTTGCCAAGCCCAGCGAATTACGCTCGGTCGAGGTGTATTGGTGGGACGAACGACGCGTCAACCGTCACTGCCGTGTCCCGGCGACGTGGCGCGTCCTTCATCAAGTCGATGGAACCTGGAAACCGATCGCGGGCCAAAGCGAAGGCCCGGTCGAGCTCGACCAGTTCAACAAAATCAGCTTCCCACCGACCACCGTCCAAAAGCTTCGCCTCGAAGTCCAACTCCAACCCAACTGGTCCGCGGGAATCCTCGAAATCCAGCTTCACTAGCGTTCTGAGGGGGGATCCCCCTTTTCAGGCCAAGTATCCAGGACAAAGACATTTTATGCGACCGCTTCCGCTGTCTATACTAGCATTCATGACGGGAACAGGAGACCGAAATGACGGCAACCGAAGTTGAGCTTGAATATGAACGCCGCTGGAGAGCAATGTCGCCAGCCGAGAAACTTTCTCGAAGCGCTGCGATGCTGACTTGGACGCGGCAACAAATTGCGAGACGCCTTCGCAGTAGTGAACCGAGTCTGTCAGACGAAGTAGTCAGGTGGCGCGTTGCTTTAAAGCTGTATGAGCGAGAGCCGGAAGTGGTCAAGCTGATCTTGGAGAAACTAGCTAGTGTTTCCCGTTGAATCGTTCGAACGTACGATTAAAAAGTTTGTTCAAATTGCGAACACGATCGACCTCCCTTTTCATCTCACAGGAGGTTCGATTAGCTCTGTGTATGGCGAGCCACGTTTGACCCAGGACATCGACATCGTTGTCTCGCCACAAGTCGCGAACCAAAGAGTCGATGACCTGGTCTGCCAGCTGGCATCTTCCGATTTTCTATTTACCGAAAGTGTCGTCCGGAAAGCAGTCGTTGAAGGTTCTCTTTTTCAACTTCTTGACAAGACTGAAACGCTGAAGCTCGACATCTATCCAAGAGAACTCATTCGCGGAGAGCTGCAACGCTCTCAAACACTTGAGCTATTTGAGGGAGTCTTCTTGCCTGTCGTTTCTCGCGTCGACGCGGCAATCTCGAAACTCATTTGGATCCATAAAGGAAGCCACCGTAGTCGCCGTGATTTTCGAAGTGTTTTTTCTGGTTGCAATGAACTACAGCAATCCGTAATCCGGCAACAAGCTTGCAAATTGCAACTGGAGGAATTGCTGAACGAGGTGTTGATCGAACCCGATGAAATCCGCTGATCCGCTCCCTCATACCATTGCGTCTGAGAATCGGTGAAAATGGTGAAAGGTGCTTTGGTTTCGCGGGTAGTCACCTGCGAAACGAATTGACTTTCACTCAAATTTCGAAGGATTCCTCGGATGACATTTCTCGTCAAAGATTCGATCGCTCTCGTCACTGGTGCTAATCGAGGAATCGGGAAAGCGATTCTCGAAGGGCTGCTACAACACGGCGCAAAAAAGGTCTATGCGGCTGTCCGTGATCCTCAGTCCGTCCAGCCGCTGATCGAAACGTACGGTGATCAAGTCGTCGCCATTGAGCTCGATCTGGGCAAACCAGAAACGATTGCCGCCGCCGCAAAAACGGCAAGTGACGTGACCCTCGTCGTCAACAACGCGGGCGTCTTGCGAACGGCGCCCGCGATGGACTCCAGTGCCGTCGAAGCGTTGCAGTTTGAGATGGACATCAACGTGTACGGCCTGATCCGCATCGCCCAAGCGTTCGCCCCGGTTTTGAAAAGCAACGGCAAAGGCGCGTTGGTGCAGCTTAATTCGGTCGCTTCGCTGAAGAACTTTGCCGAATTCGCAACCTATTCGGCATCCAAAGCAGCGTCCTACTCGATCACCCAAGGTTTGCGGGCTCAGCTAGAACCTCAAGACATCCAAGTTGTCAGCGTGCACCCTGGCCCGATCGCGACCGACATGGCATCCGCCGCGGGCCTGAGCGAAATCGCCGAGCCGCCAAGCCTGGTCGCAACCGCGATCATCGAAGCACTCGAAAGCGGCGACTTCCATGCCTTCCCCGACTCGATGGCCAAGGACTTTGGCGAAGCGTACGCGTCGTTCGCGGAAAACGTCATCGATTCGAACGAGATGGCAGAGTAGTCACCTGTGGTATGATTCGAGGAATCTTCCCGTTCCTCGAATCGCTGCCGGAGTTTGTGACACGATGCGTCTGATTTGCCTTGCCTTGTTGTGGGTTGCCTGTTGTCAGGTCTCCCGTGCTCAGGTTTCCGTCAGCGTCACGCCCGAACAATGCAGGTCGTTGCTTGAAACCAGCTTGGTCGATTTTTACCTGCCAGGAAGCCTCGACAAAGAATTTGGTGGCTACTTCGAAGAGCTCGGCCGTGATGGTGATTTTGTTCCGACCGACAAGTTCTTGACGATGCAAGCGCGGCAGGTATGGTTTTTCAGCACCCTTGCCGTGAATGACATTCGCCGTGAAGCATCGCTGCAAGCGGCCGAATCAGGTTATCGGTTTCTGTGCGAGCACTTCTACGACTCGCAACACGGTGGCTACATCACCAAGACGCGGCGAAACGGCGAGCCCTCGGATACTCGCAAGCACGTGTATCCGAACGCGTTCGTGATCTACGCGTTTGTCGAATACTACCGTGCTTCAAAAGATGACGATGCGCTGCGACGAGCCACCCAATTGTTCGAGACTCTCGAATCGCATTGCCATGACAAACAATACGGCGGTTACCAAGAGTTTTTCTATAACGATTGGAAGCTTGTCACCGATCCCAAGGAATCCGGCTATGTCGGTGCGATCAATACCAAAACGTATAACTCGCACCTGCACCTGCTCGAAGCGTTCACGGAGCTCTACAAAGAAACGGACAATGCCTTGGTCGGCCGCCGACTGGCAGAGCTGATCACGATCAACATATCGACCGTCAAGCATCCGCAATATGCCTGCAACATTGATGGCTGGACGCGTCAGTGGGAGATGATTGAATCGCCATCCAATCTGCGTGCCAGCTATGGGCATGACGTCGAGTGTGCGTGGCTGGTCCTCGAAGCCGCCAAAGCACTTGGACAGAGCACCACGACACTGGAGAATTGGGCCGTTACGACGTGCGACTATTCGATTCGCTATGGATACGATCACCAATACGGCGGCTTTCATTACACCGGCCCGCTCGGCGAACCGAGTGACGAACGCAAGAAGGTTTGGTGGACGCAAACCGAAGCCTTGGTCGCGATGCTGACCCTGCACCAATTGACCGGTGACGAGAAGTATCTGCCGTTATTCGAAGGGACCTACAAGTTTTGCGAGCAGTCGTTGGTCGCAAAGGAAGGCGGCTGGTGGAACACACTGACCGTCGACGGAAAGCCAGACCGCTACCCCAGTCGCACCAGCATGTGGCAAGGTGCCTATCACAACGGACGAGCACTGATTCGTTGCGAAGCGTTGCTGAAAGAGTTCAGCCAGTAACCGACGCGAGTAAGTTTCGGCGAATCCAGGCATCTCCATCAGCCGCTGGCGCTAGCCACGGTTCCGCACCAGTCTGAATCCCGCTGCATATTGGTGGGAACCGGGAACCGACGCTAGCGCGTATCGGCTAATTTAGGCATGATCCCATCGGCCGGTTAGCGCTCGCCACGGTTCTACTTCGCTCGGCAGCAAGCGGCTCTTAAACGGCCAAAGCCTGACCTCCAGCTCATTAATTAATGCGCCTCGCTGGGGGCCGATTCGATGGTGATGGCGAACACCAATGGGATCGAAAAGTCGTCGCCTTTGACCAGCTCGATACTCTCCAGCTCGCGACTGCTGTCCGTTTCCAACTTCACGTAGCGAACTTGCTTGCCATTCGCTTCGATCGCTTTCGTTGATCCCGGGACATCATTGTCCGCTTCGTAGCCGACGATTTGTTTGCCGTTGATCAAATCGGTATCGATCGACTTGCCGTCGGCATAGTGACAACGCACTGTCATGCTGACGGTCGGGTTCTTGGATCGCGGGTACGCTCCCCACGCGACGCCGCCGAGCAAGTGAATCGCCGACACCTTGCCCGAACACGGGATCTGGACCGATTGCGGCAGGCTCGTTTGTCCTTGGCGGAATGGCCGCTGCAGCCCGATGATGTTGGCAACACGCCCTTGTTGTGGGTCGATCAATTCGAATGGAACACCTTCGGCCTCGATTTGCCCGTACTGGTTCAGTTCGAACTTGTCGCCCGGACGGCCACGGAACCCCGGCAATCCGGTGTTGCCGTTGACGCTTGCCGCCGTCGCAATCGTCAGCGGCGTGTATCGCCCACGCTTGGCAAGAAACGACAGCAGGTCCGCCATCTCTTGCTTCGTCAACAAACTTTCGAAACCTTCCGGCATCAACGATTTCGGCGAAGACGTCATGCGCTCGATGTCTTCCCGAAGCACTTGCTGCTCCTTGCCTTGCGAATCGATCAACCGCAGCGAGTTGGCGGATTCGCCCGCCAGCATGCCGGCGACCACATCTCCGTCGACGGTCAGGATCTGATAAGTCCGAAAGTTATTCTCGACGCTGCGCGACGGGTCCAACACGTTCATCAAGATTTCGGCTTTGGGATGCACGGCCATTCCAGTCAAGTTCGGACCGACCGCTTTACCGAGTTCGCCGTGGAGATGGCAGGCCGAGCAATGCTTTTTGAACATCGCCACCCCATTGACCACGTCGCCGGGCATTTCAGTCACCGGCATCCATTGGTCGACCAAGGCTTGACGATTGGACGACACCATCGTTCCCGTCGACTTCATTAACTCGGCAGCACGTGAGGCGATGTCGCGACTCGGATGATTCAAAATCGCTTGCCGCTGATCGAGCTGCAAGTCGGTGAAGCGAACCTGTCCTTCCGAGATCGCATCAAGCAAGTCTGCGGTGCTGCCGTTGCGCGACAACATAAACGTCAAAATTTGGCTGCTGAGCTGTGGTCCGACGGAACCTCGCAGATCCAGCAACTGCTGCGAAAGCCCGTCGACGCGAGCCGCTTGGAGTGACTTTAGTGCGGCGATACCGGCGGCAGGAGTTAGCTGTGGAGTGAGCAGTTGCTCGGTCGCTTCCAAAATCTTGGGGCTGGCCGGTGCCAAACGAATCGCTTGGTCCCATGCGGTCAACCGCGTTTCCGTCTCGGCGTTCTGATCGAGTGCGCTGGTCAGCAATTCGTCTTGGATTTCGCTGACGATGCTGTCCAAATTGTCGACTGACCATTTGTCAGCGACCGCCAGGATTGCGGCCTTGTTTTCGACGGAAACGTCTTTCGCCAGGAATCGATCGCGAACCGCTGCCTGAGCATCCGCGGGCAGCTTGACCACCAAGTCACGCGGCCACCCTTTCGCCAATCCGCTCCACACGGTCACAGCCAAGGCGGAGTTCGGATCGATGGAAAGCAGCTGTGTTACCTGATCGGCCGTCGGCCGGTTACGCGCCAAATGCTCCGACAAAACCGAGATGCGTTCGTCGAGCTCGCGCTGGGAGACCTGCTTGAGGTCGGTCTGGCTGAGTGCGACAATGGTCGCGACCGGATCGGTTGCCGAGGCGGCGGTCCAAGCGTCCAAGAGAACGTTATCGCCAGTGATTCCGGTCAATAAAGCTGCTAGTGTCTCGCCCTTCAAGACGCTATCGGATCGGCCGTCTGCGACACGAAGCAGCGTTGCCAGCTGGACTTTCGGATCGACGTCTTGAGCCAAGCCGGCTTTGATCGCATCGGCGATTTGGCCGTCGGCACAGAAGGCGACCGCGGCGCCTCGCACTGGGCTGGAAACATGATTGAATCCAGCCGAGCAAGCTTCAGCCAGTTTTTCTGCGACGGCACCATTCTCCGCTTCGGCCAACCCGGCGAGCGTCCAGATGGCGTGCATCGACGCGGGGGCCAAGCCGATTGCGTCGACGTCTTGTTGTTTCGCAAGTTGGACGAGTGCATCGAGAGTTGCCGCGTCGTCGGCATTGCGTTCGATCAACAGACGCTGCGCCGTACGCCGCCAGAAAAAGTTGTCATCGGCAAGCGTCGCGACCAATTCGGCATCAGAGGCGTCCGCGAGCTGTTGAGTCGTTGATGAAAGTTTCGTTGCTGATGGATCGCTGGGGAGCAAGCGATAAACGCGTGCGAAACGCTTGTCACGAAGGTCGCTTTCATACGCGGCACCTTTCCCTGTCTTGAAGCCGTTTGGCGTGGGGTTGTGCTGGACAATGTAGTTGTACCAATCGAGTATCCAGACGTTTCCATCGGGGCCGACTTCCGACATGATCGGTGCGGTCCAGTCATCGATGCTGGCGGCGGTGTTGAACGCGTTGTGGCTGGTGTAGTTGGCGCCGTCTTTCTTCAGGACAAAGGAACCGACCAGGTGGCCGGTCGGACCGCAAACCATTTGGATTCGGTTCCACCAATTCTGTGGATAGTTGCGTGCGGTGTAGATGGCCGAACCACAGCCGGCGGTAAAGCTGCCGTGCCAATCGACTTGTCGAATGTGGTCGTCGACCGGATGGAAACGTGTCGAGTCGGAGATCTTCTCAAGCGTTTTGGGGGACCAACCTGCGACGCCATCGAAGTATCGGTTGGGAATCGGCATGTGCACGCTCGGGCAACCGTTTGCCGTCGATCCAAACACATAGCCCTCTTCGCTGAACCCCAAGCCCCAGGTGTTGTTGTTGGTCGCGCGGATGAATTCGAGAGCTTGCACGCGGATCGTGTGATCGTTGAATTGATCCGTGCTGTCGCTGGCGACTTCGCCGGTGGTCTGTTCAATCGCATGTGCGGGAGCGGTCGAGTCGGCAGCACCCGCGTCGACTTTGAAACGCCAGAAGCCCTGGCGGAATCGCATTTGAGCTTCGCCGTTGATGACTGGCTGCGAGTTGTTGTAACCCTGCATGCCCCAAATCCAATTGTCGGGGGCGTACTGAAAATTACTGACGCCGCCGTGCGTGTCGCCCATCGCCCAACCGGTGATCAGGGTTTGACGAAAATCGGCTTTGTCATCGCCATCGATGTCTTTGAGATAGATCGTCGTTTGCCCATCTTGGACGATCACGCCACCGCGATAACAGACAAGTGTTGACGGGATGCTGAGATGCTCGGCGAAGACCGTGAAGCGATCAGCCAGACCGTCGCCATCGGTATCTTCGCAAATCTTGATGCGGTCGCGACCGACGGCATCTTCACGCTGCAGTTCGTTGGGATAGTCAACGGTTTCGCAAATCCAAAGCCGTCCGTTTTCGTCCCAGTTCATCGCGATCGGTTTGCCTTTCAGCCCGGCGGCTGGCGTTTCGGTTTGCGAACCGGATGGCCAGTTGTCGTTGCTTTCCTTGGCCCACAGAACAGGCCGGATTTCTTGAGGCGTCGTGTAGGCCTTGATCGATTGCTCAGCTGGCAACGGGTCTTGCATCAGCGTCAGCGGCGCCCCTTGTGTTCCCCAGCTTTCACCTGGCGTGTAGTTCGGAATTTTTGCTCCGACATCGGTTGCCGCGAAGCCTTCGTCATCGATTGACGGAGGCGTCATCCTCGGAGCTTCGAAGGGACGATTGGCGGCCGTGACCGCAGCGTTGTTTCCCTGGTTGTCAGCGGCAACAAGCAGGCTGGGCGAGACCAACAGTAGCTGCACAAGAGACGCGACTGACGCACCAGTGAATGTCAGTGGTCGAAATCGGGCAATCATCATTTCATCCAGTGCAGAAGGGAAGTCGGATCGGACGAGAGCTGTGAAAAGCCGGAGCTGACGTCAGTGTAATGCTCGGGCGATTCCGACGCTCATGAGGAATTGCGCAAACGAGCAGAGAAATTTAACGTTGCTCGCACACATCAGTTCTGTCGGGCATTCGATACCTTGTAACCAACACGATTCCAGACAGGCGGTTCCGATGTTTCTTTCGCGAATGCCGGTCCGGCCAGAGCGGTTGTGACAAAAGAGAATGAGTCGGCTTGGAATGGTAGCTGCGCCCCCGTTGTTGCCTGATAGCTCAATGTTGGATCGCATTGAGTGCCTGCACGTTCGTTCCCCGTCGCGAAATGTTGAAGATCGGACAGGAAATGGTTGTGAGACTCGCGGGGCGGAAGAATTGCCTCAGTAGGGACTTCGAGACTTCGCTTTGAGCGAGTACACTTTTTCATGGCAGAGTAATTTTACGTGTCCCGGGAGTTGAGGAGGCGTAGTCGCTATGCTGCCATCGCAAAGTCTTTTCGCTAATCACACACGCACCGCTTTTGCGACAGAACCGAGTTCCTATGGATATCGAGAAAGAGCTACCGATGGCACTGCGTGCGGCGTACCTATCGCTACACCGCAACAGCGACGCGTGCTTTACCGAGTTCGACGTCACGGCCGACCAATTTGTCTTGATGTGCGCCCTTCAAGATGAGAAAGCGCTAACGCAGCGTGAGCTCGCCGTCCGCATCACTTCGGATCCAAGTACCGTCCGAGCGATGTTAGTGCTATTGGAAGATCGGGGGCTGGTTCGGCGTCAGCCTCACCCGACGGATTCACGAGCGAAGACGGTCGCGTTGACTGCGACGGGAAAGCGTCGCTTAAAAAAGCTTATCAAAGTCGGTCAGCCGATTCGTGACTGTATGTTCGGGGTGCTTTCACAAGCGGAATCAAAAAAGCTGGTCTCGCTGCTTGGCAAGGTCGCCGATTCACTAAAGGACTATCCGTCTCCGACGGCCAGCTGAAAGCTGCTACTTATTGAACACTGCGATGCCGAATCCGAGCATCCAGTCATCTGCGTCGCGGCCTTCGGTGGCGATCATGTAACGTCCATAACTTGTCAGGCGAATCCGCGGCGTCCACCAAAAGTGTGTCCCAAATTCAGGATAAATCGCCGCGAATGCTCCTGAGAATCGCTTGTCCTTTTCGCGGTTTTCATCAATGAATCCGTCGTCATCGTTGTCGATACCGTCATCGGAGGCATCAATGGTTTCACGTGCGGCCCCGGCGAAGACACCCGCCCCGACGAACGGAGCCAAACGGCTGGGCGTTTGTAAACGCAGTCCGGCGTCCGCCCCGGTGAACCAGTCCTCGTCGTTGCCCATCCCCATGAACGAAACCCGCCCGGTCAAATAACTGGTCAGGTAAGACTCCACACCAACATCGATCGACGCCAAGCTGTTTTCTGACTCGGGTCGGTAGGTGTATCCTCCAGACGCGAACATTCCGTTGGAGCCCTTGATGAAGCGGGCATCCATCGCTTGCTTGGCTTTTCCGGCGAGATCTGATTTGGGAGCACCATCGGAATACTTCGTCGCGTAGTCCGGATCTTCCATCGCCCAACGTGAATTCAAAATGCCTGTCGGCAGTGTGCAGCCGGTGAACAGTCCAGCGACCGCAACCCAACTGGCAATCACAAGACGGCGTGCTGAACCATTGGAAACTGGATCGCTCGAGCAAGAATCGATCGATATGGGGTCGATCGATACGGGGCGATTTAAACTGGCGGACATCAGAAGGCTATCTCTCGCGTCATTACATGGCAGCACGTTCCATCGTGTGACCTAGCAAGATTGACAGGAGAAATGCAAGTCGGGTTTCACGCAGGTTGGCGAGATGTACGTTCACCCGACAGAGCGGCTGCCCCAGGGGGCGACTAGCTCAGCAGCGATGCGGCGTCCAGCGCATCGCCAACGATTCCCGGAGCATCGACGTCGCTGGCCAGTTTCAGTCCGCGTCCGGCTGCGACGACTTCGGAGACCATCGTGTTGGCTGGAAACGTTTTATGAGGGATCCGTGCATGGATCGCACCGATGCGAAAAATCAGCGCCCAGGTGTCTTTTCGAAAGAAGCTGACCACGCGGGCGATCGCACCGCCGTTGGGGACAAATCCTTTGAAAAACTCTTCCAAGTAAATCTTCGCCGCGTTGGTGGTGTTCAGCTTTCCGACAGTGACGTGAAAGGTGTCGAAGTGTTCGTCTGTTTTCACTTTCAAGTTGCCGTGCTTTGCCAGCCAAGCCTTGATTTCCTTTTGTGAGCCCTGGATGATGAATTTTCCGTTGGAAGGGGTTAGCCCGATTGCACGCAGGAAAGGGACCGACTGAATTTCATAGCCACCGCCAATGCCGGTGCCTTTATCTTTCATGTATCCCGCAATCAATGACATCGAATGATCCCCTCTAAGTAACAGGTGTTCCCGCCGCCTGGAAAAACCGTCTGGAAAAAACTGGAGCGTGCTTGTGCAACCTAGGTCACAAAACGGCAGGGTGGTTTCTGGTACCACGCTTTGTTCGTTATCGGCACAGTTGTCAATTATCTTGGCCGCCGCGATCGGCGTCGGTGGATTGAATGACTGCCTTGGACAATCACCAGCGACCATGCACAGCAATCATCTCATTAATGAGACAAGCCCGTATCTATTGCAGCACGCCCATAATCCAGTCAATTGGTATCCCTGGGGTGATGAGGCATTCGCAAAGGCGAAGGCCGAGGACAAACCGATCTTTTTGTCGATCGGATACTCGACCTGCTATTGGTGCCATGTCATGGAGGTCGAATCGTTCGAAGATCCAGAGGTTGCCAAGGTGATCAACGAACACTTCGTCGCCATCAAGGTCGATCGCGAAGAACGCCCCGACATCGATGATCAGTACATGCTGGTTACGCAGCTGCTGACCAATCGTGGTGGCTGGCCCAATTCGGTTTGGCTGACCCCCGACGGAAAGCCTTGGATGGCTGGCACGTACTTTCCCAAGCAGCGATTCGTGTTGGTGCTCGAACAACTGCACCAGTTTTGGGTCAATCGCCGCGATGACGTGAATCGCCAAGCCGAATCGATTGTCAGCGCAACCCGTCGTGCCGGCAATCCTGAGATCAAACAGGTCGTCGACCTGACACCTCAGTTGATCGACCAGGCAACCGAAACGTTCCTCAAACAATTCGATCCGCAGCATGGCGGTTTCGGCGGTGCCCCAAAATTCCCGCCACACGGGACACTCGCATTCCTGATGCATCGGCATCGCCAATCCAAGGACGAGCGATTGCTTGAACCGATCACCAAGACGCTCGACGCGATGTGGCTGGGCGGATTCCATGATCATCTTGGCGGCGGATTCCATCGCTATTCGACCGATGCCGAGTGGTTGTTGCCGCACTTCGAAAAGATGCTGTACGACAACGCACAATTGATGGGTCTTTACGCCGAAGCCTTTGACATCACCAAGGAAGCCCGATATCGCGAAGCCGTCGCGGATATCTATCAATGGCTCAGTCGTGAAATGACGTCGAAGGAATTCGGGTTTTACTCGGCTTTGGATTCGGGGGAAGTCGGCAAAGAAGGCGAGGCTTATGTTTGGTCGACCGACCAGTTGCAGAAAACATTGACCGCACCTGACGCTTCGCTATTCGCAGGCGTTTATCAATTCACTGAAGCAGGCAATTTCCGGGATGAAGCAAGCGGGGAACGAGTCGGGAAGAACATCCCGCATCTATTGGAACCGATCACCGTCGATTCGAAGCGGCTTGCGAACATTCGGCAACAACTGCTGGACGAACGTTTGACTTGGCCGCAGCCACACCGGGACGACAAAGTGTTGACCAGCTGGAACGGCTTGATGATCGAATCACTTGCCAAGTCAGCTCGGTTGTTGGATGAACCGAAGTACCTCGATTTGGCACGATCGGCTGCCGAGTTTCTGTTGCGGACGATGGAAAACGGCGACGGACTGTACCGCTCGTACCGCGATGGCACGGCGAAGCAACCAGCGTACTTCGATGATTATGTCTACCTGGCCAACGGCTTGTACGAAGTCTATTTGGCGAGTGGCGAGCAGCGTTATTTAAACGAATCGCTGCGTTTGGTCGGGCAAATGCAAGAACGTTTCGAAGACAAAGAGCACGGTGGCTTCTTCCAAACGGGGCCCGAGCATGAGGCGTTGTTGGTTCGTTCGAAGTTCTTAGGAGCTGGTGGCAATTTGCCAAGCACCAACGGAGTTGCCGCGTGCTTGCTGTTGAATCTGGCGAAGGAGACCGGACGAGACGAATTACGTGACTCCGCGATCGCAACTCTGGAAGCATTTGCCGTCGCGATGGATCGGGAAGCACACACCAACGAGCACTTGCTGATCGCGACAGACCGATGGCTGCAAACACAAGACAAGTCTGCCGCGGATCAATCGGATGGCGTGGTGACCGTTCGTGAGAAACCCGTGACGGCAACGGCCAGCATTTCCAAAGCAAGCGTGCTTGCAGGTGATGAATGCGAGTTGAGGATCGAGCTTACGATCGATCAAGGGTTTCATTTGTATGCGAAGGATCAAGAGTCACAAACTGAAGATGTCGAGTTTGTCAAAGCCGTCGCGTTTCAAGTGCAGTCCGACAAGAGCGTGAGCGTTGGGACCTGGGCGATGCCCGAGCCAACACGAATCACCGACGCGGTTCTTGGAAAAGAGTTAGCGATCTATAAGGATCGAGTTCGATTGAGTGTGCCTCTTTCGATTGCAACGCAGGCAATCGCCGCAACGGTCATGTTGCAGGTCACGATCGAGTTCCAAGCGTGCGACGACAAAGCCTGTCTCCAGCCGCAACAGATAAAGCTTTCGGTCCCGTTGGAAATCAAATCACCGTAGCGTGGAACGTCGTCGCCCCAAGGCCGCGTTCGAACGGCATGATGTCGTCGTAACCAACGACCGTCATGGATCAGCATAATGTCTTCGCCCCCAACGGCCGCATTGGATCGGCATGATGTGTTCGCCCCGGAGGGGCCGTCTTGGGTAGCTTGGGGCGTGAGCCCCAAGATCCGTGGAGCCCATCCACACGCACGCCCCGGAGGGGCCGACGGAATCGAACACACAACCCACGCCGGCCCCTCCGGGGCGAATGATGGATTGGAATGTTCTCGGGGCTTCCGCCCCGAGCTACCAACGCGGACTCCTCCGGAGTCGAAAACCGGTGCGACCATGATTTGTCTGCGGACGTATTCATCTCGCGCAAACCGATGGATCTCATCACCATCCTACGTCCGCGTTCGATCGGCATGATGCCTCCGCCGAAAACTCATTGATTGATGCGATTTAAAAAGGCTTGCACCTTGAGCTGCGTCATCGTGGGTGCTGACACGATTAACCAATCATTCTGATCGGTAGAAATCCGCCGCATCATCGCTTGACCACCCAGTATTTCCCAACGATCGGGATCGAACGTTTGCGTGATCGTGTCGACCAAGGAATCCAGGCCTTTGAGCGGCGAGATCTCATACATCCGCACGATGTTCAGCTCCTCGGCAGCTTCGATTGTCGTGATCACAACACGTGAATGATACAAAACGATTTCCAAGTCACTGCCGTCAAGTCGCTGTACCAGATCACCTAGCAAACTCAGGCCATGATCATTCGACGTGGGTTCCGATGCTGCGGCCCACCACTGGTTCGAAGCTGGCTGATCGACAGATTGCTCATTCGACACAGGCTCCTTGGAAGTGTTGTCGAGCAACAGGTTCTTCGACAAATCCATGTCAATTCTCATCCCGTACTCGTCAAGACTGCGACGATCAATCACCACAGGGCAATGCTCACTCAACGCCTGTGCAAGTGAATTCAACGTCGTGATCGCGTTTGCCTTCAGCGGCGATGGCTTGCTTAGAGTCTCCAATAGCTGCCGCTCTTGTTCAACGCTCATCAGCGGATCACAGGGAAACGACAGAATCGGCTTGCCACGCTCGGATTGCTTGGAATGATCCACCGCTTGGAAGGAACCAGATTTCAAAAGCTGACTGATCGATCTGTCTTGTGAATTTACTGTTGCCGTGAAACTCAACGAAACCAACGCGGCCAAAACACTTGCCACGATTGACCGAGACCAGAACGTCATGTGCATGGTGTAGTTCCTGTGATCGGATCATGCAGAAAACTCATCTATACAATCCACTGTTCAATACATGCATCTCCAACGATGCAATTGGCATGCCGACTGCATTCTTAAGGTGCTACACACCGGACTTGGCCTTTTCGATCACTAAGTGCAGCAAAACGCGTCATCACCTCTGTTGTGTTTTGCTACATCACATCAAACAAAACGAGAAACGTTCGATGCGAAACAAAATTCGTTGGACTCGATGCGTCTATTGGCTTTGCATGATGGTGTGCTGGATGGAGCCCAAGGCGACCGAAGGAGCGAACGACTTTGTTGACGTGCAAAGTCGAGTTGCCTCGGTCGCCGTTTTCCAGCGTGAAGCAAATGTGGTCCGAGAAGCCGACCTACGTGCATCGGAAAAGCACCAACGAATCCGGCTAACTGGACTTCCGGAAACGCTGCGTGACCAATCCGTTCGTTGCGAATCGGATCCTAATTTGATCGTGCGATCGTTGTCTTTGATTCCACATCAAGACACAGAAGTGAAGGGCGTGTTCCAGGAGCAAGCAGAAGTCCTACGAAGTCTTCAAGAAGCGGTTGCGTCGGCGAAACAAGACGTCCTTGTTATCGAACAAGATTTGAAAACGATCGAGACACTGGTTCAGTTTTCGGCCGCAAAAACCAATGCGGATCTGAATTCGGCGAAGCTGGACACAAAAGGCGTGACGGAGATTGCTGACTTCGTCATGCAACGTCGACGTGCGTTGGCCAAGGAGCTGCACGAAGCCACGGCCAGAGCTACCACGCAACAGGAAAAGCTTGAAACCAAGATCGCCGAATTCGCTGAACTGGCTGGTCCGCAGTCTCGCAATACCTATGACGTCATTTTGGATGTGCTTGCACCACAAGGCGGAAAACTGCGTCTGAATTACTGGGTCGATGAGGTCAGCTGGCAGCCGAACTACACGATTCATGCCACATCCAATCCGCAAGGCGAGGACCAGTTCTTGATCGAAATGGAAGGCAAGGTGCTGCAAAACAGCGGCGAGGACTGGACTGGGGTGGAGTTGGTTCTTTGCACGGGTACGCCAAACCTGAATGCCGACGGTCCGGTACTGGCACCACTGCGTGTTTCGGCGAGTGGCAGTAGTGACCAGAACAACGATCCATTCGGCAGGCCTGCCGTCACACAGCCGCTTTCGGCTTGGGACAACTTCGATGATTGGAACGATGACTTGCAGATCAACAGCGAAGCGGCACGCAAACAGCTTGCCGAATTCAATCAGCCTCAAACGAAGCAGCGCGAGCTAGCCGGTGACGCCATGCAAACGATCTCGGACGAAACGTACGAAATCGGTGGTTCGATCGACATTGCGAGCCAGGCCGGAATGCAGTCCATCACGATTCTGCGGTCCACCGTTCAAAGCAAGATGTATCGCGTCGTAATCCCGCTGTTGAGCACGTTCGCCTATCGTGAAGCCGAACTTGAAAATCAAACGGGACGCAACCTAGTGGGTGGCGCAGCGTCCGTGTTCTTGGACGGGCAGTTTGTTGGTCGGACTGATTTGCTGTCGACCGCGGCCGGTGGCGAGATACTGATTGGTTTGGGAGCCGATCGGCAGGTGCGGACTCGGCGCGAGCTGCTCGATCGCAACGTCTCCATCAAAGGTGGCAATCGTTTGGCGGCGCTGAACTATCGATTGGTCGTGTCCAACTTTCATGATCAACCGATCGCGATTCGGTTGATGGATCGTTTGCCGATCAGCAACAGTGCCGGCGTGATCAATGTGAACGTCGATCCGGACACGCTCGGCAAACTGTCGACGGACGGCAAGTACTTGCGTTTGATGCGGCCGACCGGAATCTTGCGTTGGGACCTCGAGATTCCGCCGCGACGTTTCGGCAGCGATGCGTACGACCATGACTATCAATACAGCATCGAGATGGACCGGACACGGACCATCGTCAGCACCAACCTGCAACAGGAGCTGAAACAAGACCTAGACTTTCAGCGAGCCAGTGGTGGTGGAATGGGCGGCGGCATGGGGGGAATGGGCGGTTCATTCAGTCCTGGAAAGTGATTTCAGCGAGCTGAACCGACGCATTGTCTCGTTCCGCAGCAGGGGCCCATGTGGAGAGCTTTGGGGTGATTCGGGAAAGCGGACGAGTTTTTTCCCGTCGCCGCTAATGTGGCTTACGATCGCCTTAAGTTCATCCAGGGCGTCGTTGTGGACTTAGAAGGTGGTTCAAAACCACTTTCCTACGCCGTGTTTACCAACCCCCTATTGTCGCACGAAATCCGCCTGTTTCGTTGCGGTTGACCAGTTCTGGTGGGCTACTAGGATTCGCGACTAAATCCTCTTCCAATCACCAGTAATCCCGCCCCACCGATGCTGAACTTCTTCCGCCGTCATTCTGCCAATACCAAAGACGACCTGCTCTCGGGACTGACGGTTGCACTGGCATTGGTCCCCGAAGCCGTCGCTTTCGCGTTTGTTGCTGGCGTTTCGCCGCTGATCGGGCTGTATAGCGCGGTGTTCCTTGGGCTGATCACCGCAATCTTGGGCGGTCGTCCGGGCATGATTTCCGGTGCGACGGGTGCGATGGCAGTTGTCGTCGTCGGCTTGGTCACGATGCACGGAATCGAATACATGTTCCCGGCCGTGATCCTATGCGGGATCATCCAAATCGTCATCGGGTTCGCACGACTTGGCAAACTCATTCGTATGGTGCCGCACTCGGTGATGCTGGGCTTTGTGAACGGTTTGGCGATCGTGATTGGTATGGCACAACTCGGCAGTTTTAAAGTGTTCGATCTCGACACTGCCGAAATGGTTTACCTGAGCGGTGTGCGTCTGTGGCTGATGCTTGGCTTGGTCGGTTTAACGATGTTGATCATTGTCGGGTTGCCGAAGTTCACCAAGGCGATCCCGGCTTCTCTGGCTGCGATCCTGGTCGTGACATTGATCTCGGTCGGAATCAATCGCAGTGGACAAATCGCTGGGGATGGGATTTCATCGAACGCAATCGCAACGGTGGGCGACATGTTGGCAACACATGCGACAGCAGCCACCGCAGAGGAACAGCTCGCCAGCGGCCAAGAAATCGTTCCTGTCGAAGCATCGATTGGCGGCGGATTACCGATGCCGTTTTTCATGGAATACATGGTTCCCGAGTTCAGCTTGGAAACTCTCAAAATCATCTTTCCATTTGCGTTAACACTAGCGGGCGTCGGCCTGATCGAATCGTTGATGACGTTGACGTTGATCGACGAAATCACCGAGACCCGTGGGCGTGGAAACCGTGAGTGCGTCGGGCAAGGCGTCGCGAACTTACTCTGTGGTTTCTTTGGCGGCATGGGCGGTTGTGCGATGATCGGACAATCGTTGATCAACGTGAACAGTGGCGGGCGAGGCCGATTGAGCGGGATTACTGCGGCCTGCTGTTTGATGTTGTTCATCCTGTTCGTCGCGCCTTGGATCGAAATGATTCCAATGGCCGCACTGGTCGGGGTCATGTTCATGGTCGTGATCGGAACCTTCGAATGGGCCTCGCTGAAAATGATTAACCGCATCCCACCATCCGATTACTTTGTGATGGTGCTGGTTGCCGGCTACACCGTCGTGATGCATGACTTGGCAACGGCCGTGATCCTGGGCGTGGTCGTGTCGGCCTGTGTGTTCGCTTGGCAGCACGCGACTCACTTGGGTGCTGACACTCGCGTCGATGAAGAAGGCACCAAGGTTTACCAACTGCACGGCCCGTTGTACTTCGCATCGGCATCATCGTTCAAAGAACTGTTCGACGTGCAGAACGATCCAGAAGACGTCGTCATCGATTTTTACTACACCCGCGTTTACGACCAGTCGGGTATGGAAGCGATCAAGACACTGACCGAAAAATACGAAGCCGCCAACAAGAAGCTGCACCTGACACACCTCAGCCAAGAGTGCCGGACGCTGCTTGATCGTGCGGGTGAATTTGTCGAAGTCAACCTTTCGGAAGATCCGCAGTATCACGTCGCGACCGATCGGCTGGGTTAAACAGCGACACCGTTTAGAACAGCGAAGCCAAATAAAAAGAGGCAACGAATCCCGCGACAGGATTCGTTGCCTCTTTCGCATTTGAACGAACGTTTTGGCGATGAACTAGACGCCAACCACTTCGCGCCAGGTCTTTGCCATTAGCTGGTGGCCTTCCTGCGTTGGGTGAACACCATCACCGGCGAGTGCTTTCGGTTCCGTTCCCTTCGCGACGGCTTCGTCGAACATCGTTTGGAAAGGAACCCAGATCGCGCCCGCTTCATCGGCAACCTGCTTGGCATACTCGCGACGAGTGGTGAATTCTGGGAACCACTTCGCTTCGTTCTCTTTGACCGTTCCGGCCATCAGGACGAAGGGCTCACAGATCACGAAAGTTGTTTCGGGCAATGCTTCGCGGGTGCGTTTCAGCAGTGCCGCGAAACCGTCCTTGTAGACTTCGGCGGTCCCGTCATAGTGACCGTTCAGCTTGTGCCAGATGTCGTTGACGCCGATCAGGATGCTCAGGATCTGTGGCTTCAGGTCCAAGCAATCCTGTTGCCAGCGACGATCCAGGTCTGGAACTTTGTTACCGGAGATCCCACGGTTATGGATTTGCAAATCCAACTCGGGGTAATCGTGATGCAACGACTCCGAAATGAACTTGGGGTAGCCATGTCCGAGGCCTTCGTTGGCAACTGGTTCGTTCTTGTTGCGTCCGGCGTCAGTGATCGAATCCCCTTGGAACAGGATCACTTCGCCTTTGGAAAGCTTCATTTTTTCGGCAGCAGAAACGGATCGCTGTGACAGGCAGGAGGCAGCGCCAACGGCTGCGGTGGTGGCAAGGAATGTTCGGCGTTTCATATCGTTTCGTGGATGAGGATAGAGGTGAGTGGGGTCGATCAGGATAATCCGGCGACTTCGAATCCGTCGCGATAGTTCCGTCGCAACAGTTGATTCGCCGCTTCATTGTTGGTGATTTTTAGCCCCTTGGCATCCCACTGTAGCGGTTGGCCGGGGAATCGGTTCGCAACCACTCCCAACAGCAAGGCTTCGGTCAACGGCCCGCCGAAGGAGAACGGCGCACTGGCTTCGCCGTTGCCCATGCACGCGTTGACCCACTGGTGGTAGTGATCTTCGCCGGCGACATCGGGACGCTTGTAATCTTTGAACTTGGCGATTGGGAACAGCGTCGCCTCGCTGATGTGTGGCAGCAACAGGTGACCTTCTTCACCGACGAACAGCGATCCTTGGCCAGGCAACTTCGTGCCTTCGGGCAAGCCAACTGCGGCGGCCTCGGGCGGTGCAAACGATCCGTCGTACCACTTCCACTTCATCGTCTTGGTGGTGTACTTCGTTTGCGGGAACTCGTACTCGACCAAGTTGCGTTCAGGGTGTCCGACGCCGGTGGGCTGACGACATTCTGTCTTGGCCCAATTCGGTGCGGTCAGCTCAAGAGCTCCGTATGGCGTATCAAAAATGTGCACGCCCATGTCGCCGAGGGTGCCGGTTCCAAAGTCCAACAGCTTTCGCCAGTTCGCCGGATGATAGACACCGGGAACGAAGTCACGCTTGGCGGCGGTGCCCAGCCAGAGGTTGAAATCCAAATCTTTCGGGACCGGTCCGGCCGCGGGCAGCGTCGGCTGGTCATAGCCCCAGTTTTTATTCGACCAAGCATGGACCTCTTTGACTTTGCCGATCACGCCTTCTTGGATCATCGCGACCGCTTGCCGATAGGCATAGTGCGAGTGAATCTGGATGCCCATTTGGGTGACCAGGTTTTTCTGTTCGGCCACTTCACGCATGCGACGTGCTTCGAACACTTCGTGGGTCAACGGCTTCTGGCAATAGACAGGCTTGCCAGCGTTCATTGCCGTCATCGCGGCGGGGGCGTGGGTGTGGTCGGGGGTGGAAACCACGACGCCATCGATCGCATCACCAAGCGAGTCGATCATTTCGCGAAAATCAGAAAACGTCTTCGCACCGGGGTGTTTGGCGGATGCCTCTGCCAACCGGGTGGAATCGACGTCACAAAGGGCGGCGACTTCGACCGACGGATGCGAGGAGATCGAACCCAAGTCCGCAGCGCCCATTCCGCCGACACCAATGTGTGCGGTACGGAACTTACCCACCGGTGTTGCGGCAAAAACGTTTGCCTTGGTTAGACACGCGAGGCCGAGAGCAGCTGAACCCGACTTTAAAACCTGACGACGACGAAGCAATTGGCTCATGATTCGATCCTATGAAAGGTGATGGCGATCACCAGAAAGCATAGTCGAATTGCACGGGAGATTGTTCGGCACCGTGACGATGGACCGATTTGAGCCCCAAAGACGTCGCGAGGCGACTAGACCTGCAGCATCGCTTGGTATGCGTCGCGGAGATAATCCAGCGGATACAAACAGAACGAATGCTCGCGGCTGCAATACAGAGCCGCATCTTTGGCCCGCTGTTGAAGACGGCTGCGGTCAGAAATCAGACGTTCGCGAACGCTACCGAGTGACTTCGCCATCGCATCGTTGACCGAAGTGATTTCGTCATGCCAACGTTTGCGTTGGCCATGAGGTGGAATACTGGCAAGCAGTTGCCGCTTGGTTTCCAGCAGCCTTTGCAACTCGTCGTCTGACAATGTGGTTTCGTCACGGAAACGTTCGCCGTGGAATTCGACATCGCGAAGCGATCGATCCAAGTCGATACGTTGGCGATCAATTTGAGCCGTGGAAAAGTCGTCGTGTCCCGGCAATAAAACCGTTGCCGACATGACCATCATCTGCGGCGTGGGCGTGTTCCAAAATCGCTGGCTGATCAAATCGCCAAGCTGGTCATACTTTCCGCCACCAATGCCATGCAGAAACAAGTCGCTCAGAATCAATCTTGCGTACATCGTTGTGACCAACGCACGGCTACGCACTTTAAATTCAGGACTATTGAGTGCATGCAACGCTTCGTAAGCACCGTCGCCCTGCGCGTTTTCGATACGCCGCAAACGGCTTTGCCGGTCGCTGATTTCCAGCACATTGCCCCCATCGGTCGCTCGAACCCAGACGGCATGACGCTTCGGGGATTGGTTGCCATAAACCCAAAACGGGGCTTCGTACCAATCATCCTCACGGGCGAGATTAGGGACCGGGTGGGCGTTACTGCGGATGCCATGCGCGTCGCGATAGAAATCGGCGGCACCGTTGTAACACTCGTGAAACCTTGGCAAGTCACGCAACAAGTGCATTGCGAATTGGGAAAACGCTTCGCTGCGGCACACGACGCTTTGCGGAATCTCTAGGGTGTTTAGCCCAAGGTCCGCTTCAAGGTGGTGGCGTGCTTGGGCGAGTGCACATCCGGCGAACCCACAGCGGTTGATCGCTTCGCGTGCATGGTTCCAAAGTTGCGTTACCAATGGATTACCGACAATCGATCGGACTTCACGAGCAACATTGGAATCGAAGTGATCGAACAGCTCTCGGTCGGTGATCTGTGATTGTTCGTACGGTACGCCGCCGCCACTGTCGTCGTACGCAACGCTGGTCGCGACGACTTGTTGGTTTTGGCTGTCGAACTGTGGAACCCGGATCGCACTCGATTGGGCGACGTCACTGTCGACGACCAAGTTCACGGCGGTTGTACCGGATTGCTTGGCGACCGAATCGAGTGCAAAGTTTTTGAACCAAACACCGGGGTGGAACAACGTCGGCTGGTGACCTGCCATCACGATCGAATCGCCGCTCGCCTGAGGCGCATCCACATCGCGATAGGCACTGGTGTAGCGTCGTGCGTCACGAAGCAAGCTTTCTCGCGCCGGCGTGCGCAGCTCTGCGAGCGGTGACGGTACCGCGTTGCCCGTTACCCGATTCTGGTCGAGCAATTCGGTTGCCTGCGACAACGCGGGCGAGATCAAGAACTCGCCATGCTGTCGCGGTGCGCGGTACTGCGTGAAAGCATGCTGGCCACTCCCATCGGATTGTTGGGAATGCGTTCCGGCTTGAGGTCCAACCATCAACGCTTATCTCGTTTGGTGGGAACAGACCGGATCGCCGCTGACGGCGTGCGTGACATGACGCCCTTCGGCACACAGACGATTGATCTCGTCTTCGATGACACGGTTGTAATGATTCAGTCGCGTCTCGGCATGATCCAGTGCTCCGCCAAACGACCGTGCCAAGTCCAGATAAATCAGCGGCACCGCCATTTCGACAACGCGAAGCCCAGCAGCGGCGGCTTGCACCCACAATTGTAGTGGCATCGCGTAGCCGGTGTCCGTGATCTCGAACGCTCGCAACGCTTCGGCACGATACGCTTTAAAACCACAGAACGAATCGGTCAGCTGCAGCCCCAAACGCCGGTTCAGATCAGCGGTGATCCGTCGGTTGATAAACATTCGCTCTTCGGGCGGTGCGTCATCGCCATCGAAGTGATGCAGGTAACGACTGCCGGAAACGATATCGGCCGAACGAGCCATATCAATGAACGCGGGGATCCGTTTCGGTTGGTGCTGCCCGTCGCAATCGAGCGTCACGACACCATCAAAGTGATTTGCCAGCGTGTACTCGAAGGCGGTTTTTAAGGCCGCGCCATAGCCCTGATTGACTTCGTGGCGGATCACGGTGACGTCGCTGCGATTGGCAAGCTTTTCGGCCGTTCCGTCGGTCGAACCGTCGTCAACAACCAAGACATGCGAAGCGAATTGAACGACCCGGTCCAGGATGTCGTCCACGTATTCAACTTCGTTGTAGACCGGCAGGGCGGCGAGCCAAGTCTCGTTGTTGTCTGATCGATTCATTTGGTTTCTTATCTTGCAGTTGCTTCGAATCGTGATCGTCCGCCGACAGTTCGGCGTCGTTTTGGACTGCGTTGTTAAATGCAGCAGGCGGGACGTAGGCGGCGATGGACGGGACTACTTGTCGAAGTCACGTGACCTTACACCACCAGGCAGGAAAAACTGGCCGGTCCGCCTAGCGAGGTGAGTTGCCGGCGGCCGCGTATTTTCGCACCAAACGCTTCGCCGCAAACCCCGTGCCGAGTCTTTTCGATGCCGAAAAGGCAGACTATTTGCCTTTCAACACTCTACCGGCCGATCAAGACAGGGCTTGCACTCAAGATTGCTTGCATGTCAGTGCTCCAGCTCGAACTCCGCGGCGCCGGCTTGGGCTGCCGCACAGTTTATCGCAGCTCGGTGGAGCCTGGGGAACGGATCAGCGATGGGATGTCGGGCAACCCGACCGGGCGTCTCAACCGCCGCATCACCTCCGGATGGCCTGATTGAGATCCCTCGTCATTCAGTTTAGGTCGCCGAAAATCACCCCACCGATATTTCGCAAGCAGGTATCATGGCGATGCCCCGCCTGCTCCTCAGCCGGCTCAGCTCCTCCCCAGCCAGCCCCGCCACCATGATTCATTCACTGCGTTTTCTCGGCGCGGTCTTCGTATCGGCTTGTTTTGCGTTTTCCTTGACGCAGTTGTCCGCGAATGCGAAAGACGTCTCCCGGCCCAACATCATCGTCATCATGGTCGACGACATGGGCTTCGCGGATATCGGCCCTTATGGCAGTGAAATCCCGACACCGAATCTGGATCAGCTCGCAGAAGACGGATTGCGGTTCAGCCAGTTTTACAACACCGGCCGATGCTGCCCCACGCGAGCATCATTGCTGACCGGTTTGTACTCGCACCAAGCGGGCATCGGTTGGATGACGACCGATCAAGGCGAACCGGGCTACCAAGGTCGCTTGAACGATTCCTGCGTGACACTCGCCGAAGTCTTGTCCGACGCAGGCTACTTCACCGCGATGACTGGCAAATGGCACGTCGGATTTAACCATGGCGTCACACCTTGGGACCGCGGCTTCGATCGCAGCTTGAACTTACCCGCCGGTGGAGTCCACTTTTCCAACCAAACCGGTTCGAAAGGTCAATCCAAGCTGTACCTCAATGGCGAAGAGGTCAGCAAAGACGATCCACAATTCAATCCGCCTTGGTATGGAAGCGATCTGTGGACCGAACAGGGAATCAAATTTGTCGACGAGGCGATCGCCGCCGGCAAGCCATTCTTTTGGTACCTCGCCCACGCCGCACCACACTTTCCCTGCATGGCCCCCGAAGCAACGATTGCCAAGTATCGCGGCAAGTACATGGACGGGTGGGACAAGCTTCGCGAAGCACGCTACCAACGCCAAGTCGACTCAGGGCTGATCGACGCCGATTGGAAACTCGAGCCGCGTCCCGAAGCCATCCCCGCTTGGGATTCGTTGTCCGACGATGAGAAGCGTCGTTACGATGACATCATGGCAATCTACGCCGCCATGATCGAGGAGATCGACAAGAACGTCGGCAAAATCGTCGCCTCGCTCAAGCAACGTGGCCAGCTCGACAACACGCTGATCCTGTTTCTGTCGGACAACGGTGGCAATGCCGAATCAGGGATCCAAGGAAAATACGAAGGCGACTCGCCTGGTGACCCGCACTCCAACGTTTTCATCGGCCGGTGCTGGGCTCACCTCAACAACACGCCGTTTCGAAAGTACAAGCACTACAACCACGAAGGCGGGATCGCGACGCCTTTGATCGCGCACTGGCCCAACGGCATCGCTGCCGACAAAACGGGATCCGGTTGGGAAACAACGCCGACGCACTTGATCGACATCATGGCAACGTGTGTGGACCTGGGCAAAGCGAGTTATCCCACGTCGCGTGGCGGTCACGCAATTTTGCCCATGGAAGGCCAAAGCTTGCGTCCACTGTTGACCGGCGAAGGCGACTTCAAACCGCGAACGTTGTACTGGGAACACGAGGGCAATGCCGCCATTCGTGTTGGCGACCAAAAGCTGGTCCGGACCGGAATGCGTGGCCCGTGGGAGTTGTACGACTTGACGCAAGACCGAACCGAACAAAGCGATCTTGCCGCGTCACAATCCGACACCGTTCGTGACATGACCAACCAGTGGCGGGACTGGGCCAAGCGCGTTGGCGCGATTCCCAAACCGAATGCGTCCAAGGCCACCCCCAAAGCGAAAAAGAAAAAGCCTAAGAAACAAGCGTCACGTTAACCCATGACGTCTGTCTTTCACGACACTACTTGAACCTAGGACTATGCGAAAGATTCTGTTACTCGCCCTCGGGCTACTCTGCTGCGTACCTGTTCAGGCTGCCGATTGGTCGCCCGTTGCCGATTCGATGCTGACCCGCTGGGGAAAGCAAGTTCGCCCCGACAACGTTTGGGCACAGTACCCACGTCCGCAAATGAAGCGTGACCAGTGGAAAAACCTAAACGGCATGTGGGACTATGCCGTCACCGCGAGTGGCTCCGCCAAGCCCGACACGTTTGATGGCGAAATCCTGGTGCCGTTTGCGATCGAAGCACCCTTGTCCGGAGTCGGCAAACGTTTGGCCGAAGACGAGGCACTCTGGTACCACACGTCCTTTGACCTCAGCGATCTGAAACGCGACAGCGACTCGCCGATTCGATTGCACTTCGAAGCCGTCGACTACGCCTGTGATGTTTGGGTCAATGGCGAAAAGCTGGGCAGCCATATCGGTGGCAACCTGCCGTTTTCGTTCTTGGTTCAAAACTCAAAGGCAAGCGGCAACGAACTGGTCGTCAAAGTCATCGACGCGACCGACGCAGTGGGCAAGTACCAACTGCGTGGAAAACAAAAGGTGCAAAACAGAGGCATCTTCTATACGCCGGTTTCTGGCATTTGGCAAACCGTTTGGATCGAACCGGTCGCCGCAAACCACATCGAATCGTTGAAAGTCAGCGGCAGCGATCAAGGCTTGGTAACAGTCGTCGCCAATGTGGTCGGCGAATATCAACAGCTTCGAATCTCTGCAAAGGAAGGTTCAAAAACGGACACCACGATTGGCACGGCCAAGGGCGTTGAGCTAACGATCGACGATCCCAAGTTGTGGTCACCCGATTCACCAACGCTGTATGACTTGAAAGTCGAGTTGCTCGATCAGGACGGCAAGGTCCTCGATTCCGTTGACTCCTACGTCGGGCTTCGTACCGTCGGCAAACGCCGCGACGCAGATGGCAACTTGCGTTTGACACTCAACGGCAAAGACATCTTCCACTGGGGACCGCTGGACCAAGGCTGGTGGCCAGGCGGGTTGCTGACGCCGCCTTCCGAAGAAGCGATCACATTTGAAATCGACTTCCTGCGTGATGCCGGTTTCAACATGATCCGCAAACACATCAAGGTCGAACCGCGACGGTATTACTATTACTGCGACCAAGTCGGCATGTTGGTTTGGCAAGACCAGATCGAAGGCGGTGCCGGATTCCAATCCGAAGAATGGCCCAAGTGGCAACGTCTCGGCAAAGATCACCCCGCAGGCAACAAACCACAATCCTGGAAAGAAGGGGATTCACTGGACGCCGACTGGCCCGATGCCGCGCACGAACAATACATGGTCGAACTCAAAGGCATGGTCGACCACCTCTACAACCATCCTTCAATTGTTACTTGGGTTCCGTTCAACGAACGTTGGGGCCAACACCGATCGATGGAAGTCGGCGAATGGATCAAAGCCTACGATCCGTCACGCCATATCAATATCGCGAGTGGCGGGAACTTCTTCCCCGTTGGCGACATGGCTGACGAACACGTTTACCCGCACCCAGATTTCCCGGTCGATGACCCACGTTACGACGACTACGTCAAAATCGTTGGCGAGTTCGGCGGACACGGCTGGCCTGTCGCGGATCACCTTTGGGGCAGCAAACGGAACTGGGGTTACGGCGGTTTGCCCAAAACCAAGCAAGAGTACATCGAACGCTACAAAGAATCGATCGATCGCTTGGCAACGCTTAAATCCCAAGGCGTCGCCGGTGCGGTTTACACCCAGACGACCGACGTCGAAGGCGAAATCAACGGTCTGATGACCTACGATCGTGACGTGAACAAAATCGCTTCCGCGCATCTCCGTCAGATCGCCGAAGACAACGAGATCGTTGATGCGAAAGGCGATTTAACCGCCTCGCGTCCAAACATCATCGTCGTACTGGTCGACGACATGGGCTACTCGGACCTCGGTTGCTACGGCAGCGAGATCGACACCCCAAACATTGACGCATTGGCTGCCGGCGGATTGCAGTTCACGCAGTTCTATAACCAAGGCCGTTGCTGCCCGACACGAGCAAGCCTGATGACTGGTTTGCAACCACACCAAGCCGGCATCGGTCACATGACGTCGCCTCCCGGGCAGGCACTGGGAATCGAAGGTCCCTACCAAGGTTATCTCAATGACCAATGCACGACATTGGCATCGGTCCTACAAGACGCCGGCTACGCAACCATGATGACCGGCAAATGGCACTTGGGTGTGGACCGCAAAGAGTGCTGGCCGTTACAGCGTGGTTTTCAAAAGTACTACGGATGCCTCAGCGGTGCGATCAACTATTTCAAACCCGGCGGTGACCGTGGGCTGACCGAGGGCAACGAATTCATCAAAACGCCCGAAGGCTTCTATGCCACCGACACGTTCACAGACAAAGCAATCGAGTACTTGCAGGCCGCCAAAGAAGCTGACGACGACCAACCGACGTTCTTGTACCTGGCTTATAACGCGCCGCACTGGCCGCTGAATGCAAAGTGGGAAGACTTTCAAAAGTACCGTGGCAAGTACAAGCAGGGCTGGGACGCGATGATCAAGGCTCGCAACGAGCGTCAACGCGAACTCGGGCTTCTTGATCCCAACACCGAACCGGCGCCACACCCGGGACCGACTTGGGACAGTTTGAATGACAAGCAACACAACCGTTTGGATGCGATCATGGCGGCCTATGCGGGGTGCTTGGATTCGGTTGACCAGAACATCGGAAAGCTGATCACGCACTTGAAAGCCACTGGCGAATACGACAACACCGTGATCTTCTTCCTGTCGGACAACGGTGCCTGCCAAGAAGGCGGCGCCTTCGGAAATGGAACCGAAGCGATGGTCAAGAACCCACCGCTTGAAACCACAAACGGTGTTCGAATCGGTTTGCACTGGGCCGGTGCCTGCAACACGCCTTATCGCAAGTACAAGCACTTCGTTCACGAAGGTGGCGCTTGCACGCCGATGATTGCCCACTGGCCCAAAGGCATTCCGTCGGACACAAGCGGCAAGCTGGTCCACCAAAGGGCTTACTTGCAGGACTTCATGCCGACCGTCATCGAGCTTGCCGGTGGTGCTTATCCGAACGACGTCACCGCGTGCGATGGCCGATCGATGGTGCCGTTACTGGCGGGTGATCGCACAGGGATTCACTTCGACCCGATGTTCTGGGAGCACGAAGGCAACGCTTCGGTGCGAATGGGGCAGTGGAAATTGGTCCGGGAGTATGAGCACCCATGGGAGCTTTATGATCTATCGAACGATCGCACCGAGATCAACGACTTGGCCGAGCAGAAACCGAAGCTGCGAGATGACATGATTACGATGTGGGAAGACTGGGCGACCAAAACGGGCGTCATGTTCCCAAAGCGTTTCAACATGTACGAGTTTTTGCAAAAGAAGAAGCAAGCTGAGAAGAACTGATTTTGTCTGTGGTGTTGGTACCTATCGGGGCAACATCACACCTTCTTCAGTTGCGAAGGGATGCCATCACACGGGCCCGAAGACGGGTCCGTGATCTTGGCGTACAATTGGCAGCGTCCCACCACCAGAACTTGATGGAGCTGCCCTATCGATGGCCGAGAAAGAAGCTTGGTATAAGAAGTCTCACTGGCAAATTCTGATCGGCATGTTTCTGGGGCTGCTCTACGGCTTGATCGCCGCGGCAGCCGGATGGACGAAGTTCACCAATGACTGGATCGCGCCATTCGGCGTCATCTTTATCAACTCGCTGCAGTTGATCGCGGTCCCTCTCGTCGTTGCCTCGTTGGTGCTTGGTGTCGCGTCTCTAAGCGATCTCAAGAAGCTGTCTCGGATCGGTGGCAAAACACTCGCGATCTACATCACCACGACCGCGATCGCCGTCGTCTTCGGCTTGGTGATCGTTAACGTGCTGCAGCCCGGCTTGAAAGTGCCCGAAGCGGCCCGGATGCAACTGCAAGAACAGTTCGCCGGTGACGTTTCGGCAAAGGAGGCGGTCGCCGCCGACGTGCAAAACCGCGGGCCGCTGCAAATCTTGATCGACATCGTCCCGTCGAACTTTTTCGAATCCGCATCCAGCAACCGCAACATGTTGCAGATCGTGTTCGTGTCGTTGATGGTCGGAATCGGATTGATCCAGTTGGAAAAGTCCCAAGCCAAGCCGATGATCGATGTCTTGGAAAGCTTGAACCACGTGGTCATCCGACTGGTGGATCTGATTATGTTGTTTGCACCATTGGGTGTGTTCTCGTTGATCGCCAGGACGATCACGGACTTGGCCGGCGACGATTTTTCCCAAATTTTGCAGCTCCTTGCCGCACTCGGTTTTTACTGTATCGCCGTGGTGCTTGGTTTGGTGCTGCATGTCTGTGTGACGTATTTCGGTCTGCTAAAGCTGACGACCAAGATGCCGATCAAGACGTTCCTAAAAGGCATCGCCCCGGTGCAGTTGGTCGCGTTCTCGACCAGCTCCAGCGGCGCGACTTTGCCGTTAACGATGGAACGCTGCGAAGAAAAGCTGGGCGTGTCCGAAGAGGTTTCGTCGTTCGTCGTGCCACTTGGGGCGACGATCAACATGGATGGTACGGCGCTTTATCAGGCCGTCGCTGCCGTCTTCATTGCCCAGTCGATGGGAATGGATGTGGGGCTGTCTGGCCAGATTACGATCGTCTTGACCGCCGTGCTGGCGTCGATCGGTACCGCCGCCGTTCCAGGGGCCGGGATCATCATGCTGGTCATCATTCTGCAATCGATCGGCGTGCCAAGTTCCGGGATCGCGCTGATCCTTGGCGTCGACCGAATCTTGGACATGCTTCGCACTGTGACCAACGTCACCGGTGACGCATCTGTTGCCGTCGCAATCGCATCACTCGAAGGCCAACTCGGCGAACCGAGTGTCGATGAACCTGACTCGCACGTTCGCTTACACGGCGACGATCCGGCGCAACATGACGAGCCGGTATCGCAAGACTGATGGACGCTACGCTGCCTTGGTGACCGGTGCGAGGTAGGGATAGAGATGGATGCGTTTTGGCGACTGGGTTTCGAGCCGCCCACAAAACGCGTGAGGGCTGAGATGGTCTTCGTAGTAATCGATGACCGCCTGACGCATCGTTGCGATCTTTGATTCGGACATCGCGTTGATCCGCCGAACCGCGTCTCGCAAGCCCGTACGACCTCGATAGGCAACGCAATTGACGCCGTCGATCAAGTGTGGCGTGAACAGTGAATCGTATTCCAGCAACGGAATGGTCCCGATGGCAATCGATTCGATCGCGTTGTGCGAAAACGGATAATCACACCCAGGTGCTGCCACAAAGAAGCTGGCGTTCGACAGCAGACGCAACCACTGCGAAGCGTCAGTTCGATAGCGATCGTTGTCGATCATCACAAAGCCGTCATGTCGGTGTGACATCATCGTGTCGAGCTGCTGGTCCGATTCGATCTGAATCGTGTCACCCGAATAGCTGGCCAGCAAGTCATTGATAACGGTGTGTCGATCGACGGGCTGCAGCCGATGGTAAAAGCGGATTGTGTGATAAGCCTTTTGTGAACAGTGGCCTCCGAAAAATAGTCGCCATTGCCGCGTCTGATTCCTGTACGCTTCGAATCGGGCGTCTTCGTGGTTGTCCCAAATGAGCGGGTAAAAGCTGTAGGGGACTTCCAGATCAGTCGGCCAAACCGGTTCACGCGCGTTCGAAACCAGTTGAATCGTTTGGGTTGCTTGCGGGTGTTCACCACGATGATCGGTTAAACACAAATCGAAGTGCTGGTCGCTCGCAGCGTCGGTCAACGGTTCCGCAATTTGCAAGGCGCTGGCTTTGAACAGCCGATTGCCCGTCTGCAAAAACTCCAATCGCGGAACCAGGAAGACCTGATATCCGCCGCGTGACAAGAGCGACACCAACGCATGAAACCGTCGACCTTGTTCGCCATCACACGTGACCTTTCGCAGGTCTAACAGGCATCGCTTTTCCGCACTGCGTACCGGCGTCGCTTGATCGGTTTCGTGGATCCACAACCAATGATCGCGAATTTGCCGAGTACGTTTCAATCGAGCGAGCCATCGCCATTGTTTGACGCGATGTTCGATCGTGATTCGATAGGGACGGAAATGCTGCATTTCGGCAAACGGAATCGTGAAGGCCTCTCTAAAGTCGCACCCTAACTAGGGATCGCTGTTTCTCGCTAGTGCGAAATTGGCTTCGCGTGAAACCGCAAAGTTTCACGAAACCTCATGTGCTACGACATTCACCTTGGCCGTGTTGGGATCGCTACAATGACGGGTTCTCCCACCTAGGATGCCTGCCGTGCTCAACCAACGATTGAGTGGCCTTATCGCCGCTGCGTGCACCCCGTTCGATTCGACGGGGCAGATCAACACAGAACCGATTCCCAGCCTGGTCGATCATTTAATCGGCTGTGGGACGCAGGGGCTTTACGTTTGCGGAAGTACCGGCGAAGGAATCTCGCTTTCGACGGATGAACGGATGCGGGTTGCCGAAGCCTATGTCGCGGCAGCGAAATCACGGGTACCCGTGTTGATCCAAGTCGGACACAACAGTACCGCCGAAGCACGCCGCCTTGCTCAGCACGCTGCACAGATCGGTGCCGACGCGATCTCGGCGACTTGCCCCTCGTACTTTAAGGTCACCGATGCGTCCACGTTGGCAGCTTGCATGGCGGATATCGCTTCAGCCGCCGACTTGCCGTTTTACTATTACCACATCCCATCGCTGACCGGGTCGGCGATTGACATGCCGGAATTCCTGGGTGTTGCGGGATCCTCGATTCCGACCCTGGTCGGTCTCAAGTACACCGACACCAAACTTTTCGAATTCCAAGCCTGTCTCGAACTGGATGACAGACGCTTTGATGTCGTATGGGGATGCGATGAAATGCTGCTCGGTGCACTCGCGACCGGAACTCAAGCCGCGATCGGCAGCACCTACAACATCGCCGCTCCGCTCTATCGACAGATCATTGAGGCGACCGAGCAAGGCGACTTGGTGGTCGCAAGGAAATTGCAATCTTGTGCGGTTGGGATGGTCCGCGTCATGTGTCGCTACCCCTTTCATGCCGCTCTCAAAGCGGTACTCGGTCGCCAAGGATTTCCGATCGGTGCTTGCCGACTGCCGCTTCGCAATCTCTCGGCACAACAGGAAACGTCCTTGTTCGCCGACTTGGATGCGATCGGATTCTTCGATTGGTCCAACTCTTCGACGATGCCATGACTGGGGCACTGACGCCATTCGGCGGAAAGACTTTCGTGTGGTTGGGACTGGTCGTTGTTGCCGCATCGTTGACGCGACTTCAACATGCCAACGCTCAGCCGTCAGCAGACCGGAGTTTGTTTTCCTGGAGCGAGTTGCCGCCGTTGCCAGATCCCCTTGGCGTGGCTGGTCCCTTCGCCGGAGTCCACAACGATGCTTTGATCGTCGCCGGCGGGGCAAACTTTCCCAAGCCTGTTTGGGACAGCGACAAAGTCTGGCACGACTCTGTGTATGTGTTGCACCGTCACGAAGGCACACTGAAATGGCACACGGAGGGAAAGCTACCACGCAACGCCGCCTATGGTGCTGCCGTATCCTGTGATGACGGCGTGCTGTGCATCGGCGGCAACGATGGCGAACAAGCGATTGCGTCCACGTTTCTGTTGCAATGGGATCCCGTTAAACGACAAATCAATCGCGTGGACTACCCCGATTTGCCACAGCCATGTGCCTATGGTTCGGCAGCGATGATCGGCAACACCGTGTATCTGTTCGGCGGACAAGCGGACGCGGCGTTAAGCTCCGCAGGGAACCAGTTGTACGTGTTGGACCTATCTCTGAAAGACCAGCCAGAGAACTTTGCGTGGAAGCGGATGCCAGATTGCCCCGTTCCAACACGAGCATTCCATCTGACGATCGCCCAACACAACGGATTTCAAGATTGTCTGTATGTGATCGGCGGACGTCGCCAAAGCGGGCCTGCATCAACGGATGTCACGTTCTTGTCCGACGTTTGGGAGTTTCAACCGACGTCCGGACACTGGCGTCAACGCAGTGATGCGCCGCGACCAATCGTGGCTGGAATAGGCATCGGGATCGGACAAAGTCACATTGGGATCCTTGGCGGCGATGACGGTTCCCTGTTTTTTAAATCGGACGAACTGAAGGACCAGCATCCCGGATTCCCACGCCAAGCATTGGCTTACCACACGATCACTGACACTTGGACGAGCGCCGGCGAAATGCCCGCAAGCCATGTCACCACGATCGCAGTCCGATGGAATGATCAAATCATCATCCCCAGCGGCGAAGTTCGGCCTCGTGTCCGCAGTGCCAAGGTTTGGTCTGTCAAAACCGTTCGCTCTAAAGAACGATTTGGCTGGATGAACAACGCCGTGTTGGTCACCTATTTGTTGGCAATGGTTGGTGTCGGACTGTACTTCGCAAGAAAGAATCACAGCACGAACGACTACTTTCGTGGCGGTCAAAGTATCCCGTGGTGGGCGGCTGGTTGCAGCATCTTCGCAACGATGCTCAGTTCGTTGACGTTCACCGGAATCCCATCCAAAGCGTTTGCGCAAGACTGGGTTTACGCGGTCGGCAATTTGATGATTCCCGTCGTCGCGCTGTTGGCCGTGTTTGTCGCGATGCCATTTTATCGGCGAATCGATGCGACCAGTGCCTATGAATATTTGGAACGTCGGTTCAGCCGCCCAGTGCGATGGTTTGGCAGCGCGAGCTTTACCCTGTTTCATGTCTTTCGAATGGCGGTGGTGATGTCGTTGACCGGATTGGCCTTGGCAGTCGCGACGCCGCTGACACCGGCCCAGTCGGTGATGCTGATGGGTGGACTCAGCTTGTTGTACTGCACGATGGGAGGAGTCGAAGCGGTCATTTGGACTGACACGCTGCAAACTGTTGTGCTGCTCGGCGGGGCAGTCCTGGCCGTGACGCTTTTAATCATTGGTAGCGGCACCGACTTCAGTGGCGTGGTCATGATTGGAAACCAAGCCGACAAATTCTCGATGGTCAACCTGCACGGCGACGTTACTGGCACTTCAATCGCGCTATGGGTGATCGTGATCGGCGCGATTGCACAGAATGTGTCGTCCTACACCGCCGATCAAGCGGTCGTGCAACGATACATGACAACCGCAGACCAGCGATTGGCAGCCCGATCGATCTGGACGAATGCGGTGCTGACGGTTCCCGCGACGATCCTGTTTTTTTCGATCGGAACAGGTCTGTATGTGTTCTATCGGGCACATCCGGAAAAGCTTGATCCGACGATCACCACCGACCAGATTTTTCCGCTGTTCATCGCACGTGAGATGCCGATCGGGATTGCCGGATTGATCGTTGCGGGCGTCTTTGCTGCCGCGCAATCTACGGTTTCAACCAGTATGAATTCGGTGGCAACGACAATCGTGACGGACTTCTTGCGTCCCTGTCGAATGTGCCGCACAGACCAAGCTTACTTGCGTGTGGCGCAAGGCTGCACGTTGCTGGTCGGCGTGATCGGAACCCTGCTAGGACTGGCCTTCGTCGATCCCGAAATCAAATCCCTGTTCGATGCCTTTATCAAAGTCATTGGGTTGTTTATGGGCGTGCTCGGCGGACTGTTCATGCTGGGCGCGTTCACGCGTCGAGCAAACGCAACCGGTGCAATGACTGGCGCACTCGTTGGTGCCGCGATGATGGTCTGGCTTTGGCTTGGCACCAACGTCAACGGTTATCTCTACACGGCTTGCGGAATCACGACCTGCTTTGTCGTCGGATACATTGCCAGCCTGTTTGCCGCGACGCCCAAGCAAAGCCTCGCCGGGCTAACGGTCTACGACATGAGACGAGTGGGTTAGGCTTGTGCCGAACGCTTGCGCCGACGAATCGTTGACATCACACCGAAAGCGAGCATGGGGAAAACGATACTGGGTTCTGGAATTGCCGAAATTTGACTGCTTAGTTCACCAAAAAACAGATTCGCCAGTTTCTGATGCCCATACAGGTTTGGATGCACGCCATCGGAAATCAAATCCGTTGTCGGATCGAGCTCTGAGTAGTAATCGACGACGGTAATGTTGCCCATTTCAGCTGCGACGTCATAAATCGCTTGATTCATCATCGGGAATCGAACGTCATTTCGTTCGTTCACCCACGACTCTGTCCAATAGGACGTTTCCGGTGCTCGGTCGTAGCCAAATCGAGGCACCGTCGCGATGATGATCGACGTGTCCGGAGCGTTGTCACGGACCATCTGCAGTAGATCGCGATAGGTTTCTTCGTAGTATTCGCGATTCGGTTCTGCAAAGTGATTGTTGGTTCCGGCAAGCACCAACGTGTAGTCAGCTTGATAAAGGTTTACCGCTGGCCCGTACTCCGCTGTCATTCGCTCGATCGAGTATCCGCCGATGCCTTGGTGATCGTTGTCGCCAGCGCCTCGTTGAAATTCCCCGACAAAATCAAAGTCGATTCCAATCTGACTGAGCAAGGTGCCAAGCTCCTGGCGATAGGAACCTCGCAATTCAGTCTCTGGTGAACCGTTGTAGCCGGCTGTGATCGAATCACCTAGTGACATGATCTTGACAGGTGCGGCGTGACAAATGCTCACACCAAAGGTACAGAACAAAATCGCAATCAAAGACGCGTAGGGCATGCATCGCATGCACTTTAATGGAAAACGCACGAGGATTTAAGTCACTTCAAACGACAGAGAGGAAAATATCATAAGCCCTCCTGTAGGGCAGGTGCGACAGGCTATCTAGAGAGCTAATGGTGTCAAGCGTCCGGAATCCAAAAAACTGTCAATGTTAAAATTAGATATAGGCGGAAAATAACTGCGCGAATGCGAATTTTTGGGCGGGCAATAGAGCATCGTTTTATTGCTCATTTCTACCCCCCCCGAAGCGTTCTGCGCGGCACCGTTCTTAATGTGTTCCAGGCCGCCTGATTGCGCAGTTTGTTCGTTGAATCTGTGGCGTCGAAATATTGGCGCAAGTCGACGTGGGCTGAGACGCCTTTCTCTCACGTCGCGCGCGTCATCGCACAGCAATGTCAGGAAACGAAGTCACAGATTGATGGTTGAGGGATTCGTTTGAGACTTGGAAAAACATGCACAGTGATATGTGTCGAACCGTCACGCTAGGCTGGGCTGTTTCCTTACAAAATACCTACCGACGCAGTTGTTCACGCATTGTCTAGAAAGTGCCTTAAACGTTATTTATCGGTATGCCGATGCAGCTCAAGTCACGAGAGTATTGATCGATACTACATTTAAACGCAGCCTGTGATGAAGGAAGATTCACGACCAGACGAACAAGCTTCGGAGCGTTCCGATAGCACCTTAGTCTCACCGACGCGAGGACGCCGATTTGGCAAAGGCGCGTTCGTGTTCGCAATCTTCCTGGGCTTGTTGTTCGGTGTTGGAACCTTCACGTTCGGTTATGGAAAAGGCGCAAGCTACCTGAGCAATAACCCGCAATCGTGCGTTAACTGCCATGTGATGCAAGGTCACATGGATTCATGGCAACAGAGCAGCCACCACCACGTTGCTGTCTGTAACGATTGCCATCTGCCGCATGATCCGATCATGAAATGGGTCACCAAAGCCGACAACGGCTTCTTCCACTCTCTCGCGTTCACGATGGGCGGTTTTAAGGATCCAATCCAAATCAAGGAGCGGAACCGCAACGTCACACAAAGCACTTGCATCGATTGCCACAAAGACTTTGTCCATCCGCTACTGCCGGCGACCAACGGTGGTGACATGCAATCGTGTATCCATTGCCATGCCGACGTCGGGCATGCTGGACGTTAACAAGCAACTTCGACAACTTTCGGTAACATTTTCACCGGCAACCACAGGGCATCCAGTCACATGGCTTCAGATCAAAAAAGCGGTTTCAGTTGGCTCGTCTTACTGACGGTGCTCACCGGCGCGGCAACCTTTGGCGTGATTGCCTTGCTGGTCAACATCTTCGAACGCAAGCAAGAAGCCCGCGCGCCGTTCACAAAAGTCGTCGAGGTCAGCGAAGTCAGCTCTGACCCAGAACCCTGGGGGCTGAACTTCCCACAGCAATACGAAGATTACTTAAAAACGGTGGACGATCCCTACACCGATTTTGGCGGCAACCATGCACTACCGCCAAGTAAGCTGGAAGTAAATCCGTGGCTCGTGCGTCTGTTCGCCGGATACGCGTTCAGCAAAGACTATCGCGAAGCACGCGGCCACGCACACATGCTGGCCGACCAAGAAGTCACTAAGCGGGTCACCGACGTCCAACAATCAGGTGCCTGCCTTCATTGCCACGCTTCCATCATTCCGACCTACCGGCGCATCGGTCTTGAAAAACTTGGCAAAGACGCATCGGTTGCGAGCTTGGCAAGCGGTTTCCAGCAAGAGGCCGTCATCGCCGGGTTCCAAGAAGTCAGCCAAAAGAAATACGAAGAGGTTCATGCCGAAGTTGAAAAAACGGCGGACGGCATGGACCCGATCAGTGGTGACCCACACTTGGGCGGCGCTCACCCGGTGTCCTGTATCGATTGCCATGACCCCGACACCATGCAAATCCGTGTGACTCGTCCCGGGTTTATCTTGGGAATCGACAAGCTAGCCAAAAGCGATGACCCGGTTCCCCATCTGCCCAGCATCAAGCAATGGCGCGACAAGGGAAGCAAAGGCAACTACGACCCGAACACGATGGCCTCGCGCCAAGAAATGCGAACGTTCGTTTGTGGCCAATGCCATGTTGAGTACTACTGTGCGAACAAGATGACGCTCACGTTTCCGTGGAGCAACGGCTTGAAGATGGAAGACCTCGAAGCCGAATGGGACTCGACGAACTTTCCCGATGGTGGCGAGTTCTATGACTACGTTCATAAAGAAACCGGTACCAAGGTCTACAAGGCACAACACCCCGAGTTTGAACTTTGGAGCCAAGGTATTCACGCCCGAAGCGGTGTCAGCTGCAGCGATTGCCACATGCCTTATGAAAAAGTCGGCGCGACGAAAGTCAGCAGCCACTGGGTTCGTAGCCCGATGATGAACATCAACAAGGCTTGCCAAACGTGCCACAACATTCCCGAAGAGGAAATCAAGGCTCGTGTCGATTTGATCCAAGATCGCACCAAAGGCCTGATCGATCGCGCCGCATCCGCAATGACCGAAATGTTGGACGCCATCATCGCGGCACAAGAAGCCGGCGCGACCGAAGAACAACTTGCCCCGATTCGCAAGCTGCAACGCAAAGCGATGTGGCGACTGGACTACATCGCAAGCGAAAACAGCAAAGGATTCCACGCCAGCCAAGAGTCTGCCCGGATCCTCGGTGAGTCAATCGATTACAGCCGACAAGCGATCGCCGCTTGTCTGAAGCTAGCCGCAGGCGAACCCGTTGCGACAGCCGAGTAACCTAGCAAGCCCTAGCGGATGTCGATGGCCAACGGCGGATGCCAAAACTTGCGTTCTGCCGTGTAGTACAAGTACGCGCGGCTAGCAGGAGCGGTGTATTGCCCCGGGATCTGTGCCACACAGGTAAACGAGAGTTCTTTTGATTCCTGAGGAGCCAGCGTGCGCCAGTAAAGTACGACTTCACGGCCACGCAACTCGTAGTAATCGATCACGCCATCTCGTTTCTTCGCGTCCAAGCTCTCGATCACCGGCTCAATTCCGCCCGGCAATCCGATCACCGCGACGCTCATCGGTTGGCCTTCCGTCGATCGATTTGTGAGCTCCATCCGGACGTTGATCGAATCACCCGCGACGACCTCGGTGGGTGACGGTTTGTTGGCAAAGTCGACCGACAAGTCAAGCACGCAATCCGGGTCGCTCTGTGGGGATCGCGTTTGCCCTGAAAGCTCGACAACAAAGGGCAACGCTGCTTCATCGGACGATCGCAATTCGATGGTTGGCGTGGAATCGGATTCGATCAAGCTGCAACTCTCACCCGGCAGCTCGTACACAATGCCATCGCGTCCCGCGTTTCGCCATTCGATCGTGTCTTGAACCTCACCATTGATCAACAATTGAATCTGGCCTCCGTCGACACCACGAATCTGTTGATGCACCTTCACGAGGGCTTTCAGTGCGAGCACCGTTGCCTGTGTCGAACCAAAGCCGCCGCCCCTGCGGTTGGCCAGCAACCAATCACTTGCACGCCGGATGGCATCAAGCTTCGCGGGGTCAGAGTGCATCGCCATGATCGCCAACGATGTGGTTTCAACTGTTCGCGACAGGCCACCGCTTTGGGTGATCGTCGTCTGTCCTTCAAACTGCCCACTCGCTTGCTGCATTTCAATCAATCGGTCACGAAGTTGTTGGGCAGCCGTTTGCCGGCCGACGTTTTGCAGCGTGATTGCCGATAACGCGATCAAGTAGGCGTCGCTTGACGTATTCGCGGCGTTTTCCAAATGGTCGATTTCGCGGTCCAGTTCATTTGCCGTGCGTGCCCCGTCGCCGGCCGCGATGTCCGCTTCTGAAAGCGCCCACAGCACATACGCGTTGACAACGTTCTGATCGACAGACCAAGCATGAAGGTGACGCGGGTTGCGTTCGAATCCGCCCATCCCATCACGACGCCCCAGCAACCACTCACGTGTCCGCTGCATCATCGTTTGGTCAACATCGATGAACTTTGCCATCTCCGCAAACTGCATCAGCCCGAATGCGGACAACGCTTCGTGTCCCGGGTCATTGCCAAACCATTCGTACCCCAAGTCGCGACATTCATAACTGGTTAGCTTTCGATAGCCACGACGTAACAGCGATTCGATTCGGCGCCGTTCGGAATCAGCGACGACACCGTCAACTTGCATCAGCTGGAACGCCATCACATTGGGATAATTGGTTGACGAGGCCTGTTCAAAACAGCCGCGTGGCTCACGCAGCAAACTGTCTAGTCCACGACTGATCTGCGACTGTGTCCCCGGCATCAACTGTATGGTTCCACGCAGACTGCCTGTGCGGATTTGGTCGGGTAGCTTCAATTCTGAGCGGCTGGATTTCACCAGCATGCCAGAGGCCGATGTTGTGAACGGATACCCGTCGGGGACAACACGCACGAGTCGTTCGATCGAATCTTGGCTGCTGTGCGAGGCGTCTCGCACCGCAAGACGAATCGGTGTGTCCCTCGCGTGAGCCAAGTCTTCGACCGAGATCGAAAAACGTTCCTGGGTCCGTCCACCGCTGTCGACTTGAATGGTTGCGGCGTCCCGTTGCGATTTCAAAGCGGTCCCGGTCACCAGTTCGATCTGAAACTCGCCACCGGCGGCTCCGGAATTGACCAAGCCCACGGGTAAATCGATTCGATCACCACCGGTGACTTCCAGTGGAACCTTGGCATCAATCTCCAGCGGCACCTTCGTCGTGACCGATCCGCTGCCGCTGCCCAGACGCCCATTCGACGTGTGCCCTTCGACTTCCACTTTGAACATCGTCAAGGAATCCGACAGGTCGAAACGAATGCTCGCCGTTCCCGTCGAATCGGTCACCATCAACGGATTCCAGTACAGAAGTTCTGCGAAGTCCGATCGTACGCCATCTTCACTTGGGCGATGGAAGTGCGAGTATTGCCGAATCGGAAAACGCAACTCCTCCATCAACTTGTCTGCGATCGCCTGCGTGTCGATACCGCGTGATTTCGCGAACTGCCGCAGTTGTTCGTCTGTGATTTGATGTTCGATTCCCGCTCCGTCCGGTGCTTTCGCCGATTGTCCGGATCGTGGAATGAAAACGTTGATCACCCGTCGTGCAAAGGAAGGTCCGCTGCCGATTTCCGCAGCCTCGTCACCTTGTGGATCTGGCTTGCGACCTTGATCAACATTCATCGCAGCACCCGGCTGGTTTCCAGCTTGTTTTGGTGCCGCATCGGAAAATGCTTGTCGGTTCGCGCGAGAGTCAACGGACGGGTGTTTTTGGCCGCATCCGATCAGCGTGATTGCCAGCAGCAACATCGGACCGACTGCGGGGGCGAATGACTTGCGTGGCCTCAAGAAAAACACAATCAGCCAAATGAATCCGATCAGCATCAGTGTGAACCGCACATCGGCAAGGAACTCGTGCCAAATTTCGTTCGCTCGAATGCGATAAGCGATCAGTTGTGAACGTAGCGTTTCGGCATTGGATCGACTTTGACCTGCCATCGTTTTTCGCTGGCCGTCCAGTTCCAACAATCTGACTAACGCATCGCGAAACGTTTCGTTGAACTGCTCAGGGTTACCGCTGACAAACCGCCGCCACCCCTGTGTGCCAAGCAGTAAATCCAAACTTACCGCCGCTTGTGGCTCATCGCTCAAGTAGATGTCGGCATGCTCAAGGTCTTCAGGAGATTCGACTTCGCTGGTCAAGTAAAAGTGTGTTTTGATCGATGGCAATTCGTGTTGGCGAAGGCTGAGCGCCGCATCGTCGACAACACTAACACCCAGCACCGCCCCCGGAACCGGCGCATCGTTTTCGTCGGTCACCGCGATCGTCATCCGCACCGGCTCACCCGGTGTCCGGTCCCCATCGCCATCTTCCAAGGTTGTCGCAATCTTCAGCTGCTTCGTCCCTCGGCGATATACCAAGCGTTCGACAAGCGGCGTGGTGGATTCGTTTTCCGTATCGGCTTCCAAGACAGTGACGCGTATCACTCCCGAAGCACGTTCTTGGACCGGAACGATCACATTCGTTTCACCAACATCGAGGTCGATCGTTTTGACACCGATCAATTCGCCGCGGCAAACGGCACGGACCACGCACCGTCGCTGCTGAAGCGATCGGATCGAGACCGCGATCGACTCGCCAGAAGCAAACACGCCGCTGCCGGTTTCCATGACTGGCTTGTCCTCGACGGCCGTAGGCAACCAAGGCGTTTGGCTGATGTCGAGCGGTTTCGTCACTCTGAGCGAATAGCGCATCCCGACTTCGGGCTTAAATTCGAACTTGCCCATTCCGTCACGCAGTGTTTCGACCGTTGCCACCACACGACCGGCTTGCGAAAGGACCTCACCGGCCAATTCGATCGGTTTGCCGTGCGTGTCACGAGCGGCAAAGTAAACCCGATTGTCCAGCCCCGCCACCAAGTAGCCGCCTTCGGGAAAGAAATCGACTTCGACGCGACCGGTATGAATTGGAATCGGGCGTGCTGCCGTTTCAGTCACTGAACCGTCGTCAATTGCAATCGACAAGTTGCCCTCGCCGGCCCGCAAGAAACTCGGCAAGTCAAATTCGATCGCGATCGTCCCATCCAACTCCACCGTCGCAGTCGATTGATAGATCGTCTGTTCGTCAACGATGGCTTGAATACGGGCCGCCGCCCCGACAGGAATCTCGTCGTTGGCTCGGCGAACCGAAACCGTCGCGCTGACGCGATCACCGGCAGTGTACGATCGCTTCGCAAATTGGAGATCCGTTTTCAAACGCACGGCGCGATAGCGGCGGACTTCGATCTCGAACGCTTGATCAGGGAAGAACCCGTCCAAGCTCTTGGCAACGACTTTGTACGTTCCACCCACTGCCGTTTCAGGAATCTGGAACACGCCGTTGCCGACCCCGCGTTCGGTCACGCCTTCGTTCGCCGCACCGCTCACCAGACTGCCACTCGGGTCCACCAGCTCGTAGCGGATCGGGACTTCCGTTTGAGACGTCATCGTTTGTCGGTTCAGCGTGACCGAGCGAAAGAAGACTTGCTCGCCTGGACGATAGACCGGTCGATCGGTTCGCAAATAAGTCAAACACCTTGTCGGTTCCAGTGGCACCGACAAGCGGACCTTGCGATCACTCGAACGACCGGTCCAAGCATCGATTTCCAACTTTGCATCGATCGGGATCACGACTTCGTTCGGGATCTGAATCCGGGCCGGGTGATCGGCACTCGTTTCAGCTTTCCCACTAAACAGCACCGTCCCGCGTGAGAGCACTTGGAATGAAATCGACGCAGGGACGATCGGCATCGCGGATGTGTCAAAGCCGCCGCCGACTCGGACGTTGTCCTCGGTCGTTCCGTTCGGATTGACAATTACCAAGAACTCGTTGCGACCTGTCGATTCATCACCGACGACTGGTTTGACGACCAAATGGAATGGATCTTCCGGGCGTGCGGGAAGCTTTTTCCAATGCCCGATCCCGCTGACCGCGATCAAGACCACGGCGGCAGTCACAAACGACACCAACCACAGTTTCACAAAGCGACTACGTGGCGGAGTCACACTGGACTCTGGTTCGCTAGTTTCATCCAGCGGCGGGCTGACGGGCGTTCCGACAAACTGGTAATCAACGGACGGTGACGAGTGAACGCCCACTGGTGGTTCGTTAGACGCATCCAGCTTCGCCGCTTGTGCGATCTTGCCGACCATCACCAACGTCTCGGCCCAACATGTGGCGACATCAGACTCGGTTTCGATCCGGCCGCGAAGCGTTTCCGCTTCGTCGTCGTCCAGCAAGCCGTAGTGCAGTTCCAACAGCAACTGTTTCAGCTCGTCGTCGTTTGGCGAGTCTTGCTTGGAAGGTTGATTCAAGTTCATGACAGGTCTCCTACACTTTCGCGTAGCTGACGGATGGCCGAACGCATCCGTGTTTTGACCGTTCCCAATGGGATCGACATGGCCTCGGCGATTTGCGGATAGGACAGGTCACCGTTTTGACGTAGCAAAAACACCTCCTGCTGTTCCGGCGGCAGTTTCGCCACCGCACAGCGCAGCCGTTGCAGCTGTTCGTCTTTGATCAGCCCTTCAGGTGGGCTTTCAGAAGTCGACGTCATCGGGAAGTCCTCCGGAGAGGTGTGATCGTGCAATGGAGTTCGCCGACGATTCCAAGCCGTCTTCCGAAAATCTCGCCCGGTATTGAGCGCAATCCGGAACACCCAAGCTTTTAAATTTTGGATTTCGTCCAGCTGGTGCCGGTGATGCCAGCACTTCAAAAACGACTCTTGCAACGCATCCCGCGCGTCTTCCAAATTTCCGACGACATAAAACAGAGTGCCAAGCAGTTCGTCGGCACAGGAATCGAAAAACTCCTCCAGACGCGCGGTGTACGCATCTTTCGGGCTTGTTGGCAAGCTTTCGATCGATTCCGGATCGTCGGTCATGAAGGGGATTCCACAGCAGAACAGCGTTGTCTGCTAATACAGACGAGCCAACGCGGCGGGCGGATTTCCCCTGTCGAAACTTTTTTGGCTCGCCGGCGGTCTGACGCCTCGATCAGTTGTCGCCCTTTTCCTTGCGAGCCCGCTTTTTCGCTTCCAGCAAGCGTTCGGTGTAACTCGACGGGCCCGTCTGTTTAAGATCCGGTTTCGCGCCACCCAGCGTCGGTTTGCCGGACGTTCCGCCAAGATCTGACAAGTCGACTGGTGCGTCACCCGATGATTCCACCGAAGTCGGTTCGAATCGCACACTCGCGCGTCGCTTTTCCAAGTCCTCGTCCAGTTGTGATTTGTTTTTGCGAAGGGCATCCAATCGGGTGACAGCTTGGGCAGACGTATCGTCCTCGCCACGAAGTCGTTTGATAGTCCGACCGACCCACGCAAAGTCGAACGCGATTCGGCGAACCATCACGTCGCCCAAGAACAAGCAGCACGCCCCCAGCACAAACCAGGGCCACGCGTCACGGATGCTTCGCGCGAGTGCCAGCCCGCTACGAAATGGGTCAGTCGCAATCAGGTCTTCGCTGGCGACGGATTCCAGCGGCGGCGTGATTTGTCCAAGGTCGCCGCCATCGGGTTCGGTTGAGGCAAGCGATTCGATCAACGCCATGTTGGTCTCACGCACGCGGTACTCGTCACTGTACGGCACCGTGACTCCGGTCCGCAGCGGTGACGCCCCGGCGCCCGGGACGACGTTGACCAAGTAACTGCCTGCGGCGGTCGCCGGGAAAGATCCGACGTAGCGTCCTGGTGCCGTTTGACGCATGGTCAGTGGCAACGGGGTCAGATTCGGATCAAGCGCCGTGGCGTTCATCTCCAGAAAATCTAAGAACGAATCGTCGTTCGCCAACGCGTTCACGACGACTTGGACCTCACCGTCTTTGACTGCTGTTGCGATGCTGAACTTTCCGGTGTCGCCTGTCGGCCGCATCAGCCAACGCACCAACTGGCTGTGGAACTTTTCATAGTTGTCCCAGTCCGTCCAGCTGCCTGCCCATCGCGCACCGGCGTCAGTGGTTAGCACCGCGGTGCGTCCCAAGCCATACGTCCATGCGGCCAAGATGGTGGCGTTCTCTGGTTGTTCCGGCTGCGGCGATTGAATCAGGACCTGTGCCAGCGGGCTGTCTTTGGTTTGCGTCATCACAAACCCGGTGATCGGCGGCAAGTTCCGATCGATGCCGTCCAACATCGCGTGTGGGAAAACCACTTGGGGAATCAAGCCATCCGCCGATTCGAACACCAACGGTTTGCTGACCCGGCGAGCTTCGTGCTGAAAGATCCTCGGCAACGCTCGACCGCTTTTGACACTGTAATACTTACCGCCGGTTTGGTTGGCGATCTGCTGCAACCGTTGGCTGCCCTGCATGCCGTGCGAAGCAACCGCGACGGTACTGATCGTGACCTTCCCACTGACAAATGCGCCTAGCGTGTTCGGGTTCGGCGCGCTGGGGTCGCCGTCCGAGATGATGATGCAGTGTTTGACGGACGCCGGAACGTTGTTCAGCGACTTGACCGCCATATTCATCGCCGGGTCAAACTGCGGCATGTCACCCGGTGTCATTCGACTGACACGCGACAGCATCACGCGGCGATTTGGGCCGACTTCGGCAAGCCCCGACCAACGTGGATCGCCACCCCAAAGCCACGCATCACCTTGAAAATTCCAGTGCAGCACACCGGCAAAGTCCGACGTGCCGAGCTGCTCGATCGCCGCTTTGCAAATTTGCTTTTGCCAATAGTTCCCGTCCGCCATCTCGCTGGCGTGCATGATCAACGCCAAGGCACCGACTGCTTGAACCTTCGCGTTCTTGATTTGGAAATCGACCGGCATCGCCTTTTCGATTTCGGTTCCCGTCCATCCGCCCGCACCAAAGGCTTCGGGGCCACCGATCATCAACAAACCGGCGCCAAGTTGCTGCGTGTTGCGAACGAGCATCTCGATTTGCTCGTCGCTAAACGAAACGATCTCGTTGTTGCTGCTGCCTGTCGTTCGCGGAACACCAGCCAAGATCACTGCGTCGTATGCCTGCAGCTCGGCGAGCGATCCGAACAGGCTGTCGTTGGCTTGCGTGACGACTTCGATGTTGTTGTCGCGTAAACGGTCGATCAGCAAGCTGAAATCACCTGCATTTTCGCTGTCTTCGATCAGCAGCACGCGTCCTTGCCCGCGAACGTGCGTGTACGCAGTTGCCGAGTTGTTTTGCCGTATCCCATCGTCATCGCGACTGTCTGGAATAAATTCGGCTTCATAAACGTACGGTGCAGGACGATCGATCGTGTGCCGCAGCGGAAAGACGTTCTTGCCGGCGTCCAGCGTGATCTCGCTTTCCAGCAGGATCGTCTCTTCCTTGCCTTCCATTTGCTTGACGCGGATTCGGCCCTTCGTTGGCCCCGTGCTCGCGTCACCACTGGCTGTGTTGTTGTCGGTGTAGTTATTGATAACGACGCGAGCTTCGAACGGCTGGCCTTTGCGAATGTCGGTCGGCAAGTCGATCTTTTCGACCAACACCTCGCTCTTCGCATCCAACAGCACTGGCACGACATCGATCCCGATTCCTGCCGCAGCGACACGGGCGACCAACTTGCGAGCTTGGCCAAGGTTTTCGTTGCCGTCGGTGACCACGACCACACGCCGCGAGGTGTCTTCGGGCATCGTGGCTTGTGCCAAGTTCAATGCCGATTCGAGGTTCGTCGCGTCACCACGCTCCATCAAGCTTTCCAGCCGACGCAGGCGGATCTCGTCGTCAAACGGTGGGATCTCGACCGACGCATCACGCCCGAACACGATGATGCCCGCCTTGTCACCACGGCGAGCGTCGCGGTGGCGTTTAACGTTGCGAACGACATAGTCCAGCATGACTTGCCGCTTGGCCACCGGAATACTCTCCGATTGGTCCAGCACGTACATCACCGTGATACGGTCGCTGACACGGACCAATTGAACACCGGCCAGTGCGAACACCAGAACGGTCCAGACCAATGTCCGGATCGCGAGCGCCAGACCGCGGCGAAGTTTTCCGAGCACGCCCAGGGATTCGTAGCCCAAGTACCACAAGATCGGCAAGCCGAGCAGTAGCCACAGAAACGCCGGGTGCTCAAAACTGATTCGATAAGGAAGCATCGCTCGAAAAGACCCGCGAAAGATGGTGGACGACACGCCCCTACATCATATCGCAAAGCCTCCGGCGAATCATCCGCCATCGCGCCCTAAAATCGCGGCGATGGACGGCAACGCAATGCCTGGAATTTGCAGCTACGTCCGCCGCCAAAACGACGGGAACACCAGCACCAGGACGCTGAACACTTCGACGCGTCCAAGCATCATCAACCAGCAGAACAGGAACTTTGCACCCTGGCTGAATCCGGCGTAATTCTGAGTCGCACCGACAACCCCAAGCCCCGGACCAATGTTGTTCAGCGTCGCGGCAACGGCACTCGCACAGTCCAGCAACTTCTCGTCCAGCTTGCTGTCCTCAACGCTGGTCGGGTCGGTCGCGTCGTAGCCCCAGGTCGAACTCGGCTCGAACGTCACCAACAACATCCAAGACGCAATGAAGATCCCCAGGATCAAACAGAAATAAACCATGATCCCACGCAACATCGCCGGGTCGTCCGCCGTCGCATTGCCAATCCGGATCAGCCGCACAACTCGCGGGTGATACGACAACTCGATCTCACGACGCAGAATCTTGAAAAACAGCACGTGGCGGATCACTTTCATGCCGCCGCCGGTGCTGCCCGCACAGCCGCCGATAAACATCAGCACCAGCAATGACCCACGCGCAAAGTTATTCCAGCGGTCAAAATCCGCGGTGCCGTACCCCGTCGTCGTCATCACCGAAACGACTTGGAACAGACCGTTCCGCAAGCCTTGCCAAAACGTCTCGAATCCGAGGTCTTCGGCGCGAAGCCCAAAGAATAGGATCCCCGCCGTCGCGCCAACAATGATGCCCACATAGGTTTGGAATTCGACATCGCCAAACATCCGTCTGGGGCCGCCAACCAACGTCAGGTACAACAACGTAAAGTTCGTGCCGGCCAAGATCATAAACACGATCGTGGTGTACTCGATCAACGGACTGTCAAAGCCGCCGAGTGATCGGTTGTAGGTACTAAACCCGCCGGTCGCCATGGTCCCAAAGGCATGGCAGAGCGCATCGAATAACGTCATGCCTTCGACCATATAGACGATGGTCAGGATCACGTTCAGGCCGACATAGATTCCCGCGAACACAAGTGACGTGTGTTGCATCCGCGGCATACTGCCTTCTTTACTCGGCCCCGGCATCTCCGCTCGCACCATCGCTTTGCCCGCCGAGCCTTGGCCTAGGATCGCGACGAACAACACCACAATGCCTAGTCCGCCCAAGAAGTGCGTCCAGCTTCGCCAAAACAAGATGCAGTGCGGCACGACGTCAGGCGTTTCCAGATCAGTCAGGATCGTCGCCCCGGTGGTGCTAAAGCCGGCTTGGGCTTCGAACATCGCCTCGATAAACGTGATCGGGCGGCCTTTCCAAATCTGCGTGCCGCTTAAGTAAAACGGCAGCGCCCCCAAGATCGTTGCCAATAACCAGCTTAAACCGACCACCGCCATCGCCTCTTTGCGGAACAGCGGTTTGCTTTTGCGAGTGCGTCCGGCAATCATCAGAGCCGCGCCCACAAGCATGCTGATCGCCATGCTGAGCACCAAGCCACGGATGCCAGCATGTTCAACCGACTCGGCCTGCGGCAAATGGGTCCGATTCGCCAGCACCGGAAAGGCAAATGGCAAGCTGAACGCCATCGACCCGCCGATCAACAGACAGATCGCACCGAGAACTCGGCTAAGCAGTCGAAAATTCAAAGGTCTCTTCTTCCCATCACCCGCATGACGCAAGCCAGCAGTTTCGTGTCATCTCTTCTTCCGCTTCCCATCAGCCGCCCGGCGCTAGCCAGCGGTTGTGTGTCTTTTCACTCTCACTTCCATCAACCGCCCGGCGCTAGCCAGCGGTTCCGTGTCTTCGCTCCCTGCTCCCAACACCAACCAAATTGTAGTACCCACCCACCGATTTTCGCGATGGGGCAATCCGACCGCTATTGGCATCCCAATTGCAATTGGGAACCCTCCAGTCTCGAACAGCCCTTCCCCAGGGGATGAACGACGACCGGCAATCGGCGCTGGAGGCGGCGCCGGTTGCCACTTTTTCAACTTCTCACGCGTTCTTTCGCGTCCAGTCCGGCCGCCCTCGCTCCGACCAGCGTTCTTGGGCAGGAATCACGCTCTCGTGTTGGTGTTTCAAACGACCACAGCGTTGTGCAACTTTGCGTGAAGCAATTTGCAACACCCGATAATCTTGCACCGGATCACGTTTTGTCGGTCGAAATTGCCGACATAAAATCGATAACCTTTCATCCGCTTTCCTACTTATTCGCTGAGCAACGCTGGTGTGTGGACGATTTAACTTGAAAACCCCCGCGGCCGCATGGACTCAAGAATTCCTGCCGCTGTGGAATGAAGACGAAATTGCCGAACGCGCCAAACAGCTCGCGATCGTCCCACGCTACAACATCGCCCCGACGCAGCAAATATCTTGCATTCATGCCGGCGAAACGAAACGCCAATGGTCGACCTTTCGCTGGGGATTGGTCCCGTTCTGGTCGAAAGACATCGCGATCGGGGCTCGCATGATCAACGCCCGCAGCGAAACGGCCCACGAGAAAAAATCGTTCAAAACGCCGCTGCAGCGCCGTCGCTGTCTGGTGCCCGCCGACGGCTACTACGAATGGCAGAAAACGCCCGACGGCAAACAGCCACACGTGATCGAAAGCACTTCGGGAGCAGTTCTCGCAATGGCGGGACTTTGGGAAGAGAACAAGAACCTCGGCGAACCCGGCCAACCGCTGCGGACCGTCACGATTCTGACCACCGCTGCCAACGCGGCGCTCAATCCGATTCACGACCGCATGCCCGTCTTCATCGACCCGGCGGACTTCAGCGAGTGGCTTGACCCTGCGATGGAAGATCTCGAGCAGATCAAGCGTTTTTTAACAGCAGCTGAAGACCAAACGCTCACCGCCCGCCCCGTCTCCACCATCGTCAACAACGCCCGCAACGACACCCCCGACTGCCTCGCAGCTCCCTAAACGCAGGCCATCCGCATTATTTCCCAACCCAAGGGACTCATCGCTTCGTCCACTACCAAGCCCGCACCACTCCAAACCATTCCAAACTGGCTCCCCTCGCCGCCCAAACTTGTTTGGGGGAGAGGGGGTGAGGGGGCCAAGCAGCATTCCCGACGGCTTCCCAAACCAACCTCACCACAGGCCGTAAGCAACCGCTCGCTATCGCGGATGCGGCTGATCGAAAAAACTCAGCACCGCAATTGATTGCAAATTGCAAACTGAACATTGCAAATTTCAAATTGGCTCCCGCCAGCGTCCCTCAACTCGACGGACTCATCGCCACTCCCCCCAAGCGGCCATGCCTTCGCCGAAGGGGCAGGATAGCCGGATCGGGATTCTTTCACTACGATCACGGGCTGAGAGCGAACCGGTTTTTCCCGCGGCCGGTCTGTGCCGTACCGTTGCTTTCCCCATTCTCGATTCCCTTTCGAACCTCTCATGAGTCACCGATTCTCCAACATCGAAACCGCCCCGCCAGACGCCATCCTGGGGCTGACGGAAGCGTTCAATGCCGATTCGAATCCCGACAAACTGAACCTGTCTGTCGGCGTCTACAAAGACGAATCGGGCAAAACGCCGATTCTGCAGTCGGTCAAAGCGGCTGAGAAAAAGATTTTGGAGACCGAGGCGACCAAGGGGTACCTGCCGATCGACGGATCGCCAGACTACGCCGCCGATGTTCGCAACCTGGTGTTCGGTGACACCGTGCCTCAAGACCGCGTCGCCGTGGTGCAGACGCCCGGCGGAACCGGTGGACTTCGCGTCGCCGCCGACTTCATGCGGACTCAGCTTCCCCAAGTCAAAATCTGGATGCCCAACCCGACTTGGGCCAACCACCCCGCGATTTTTACCGCCGCGGGCGTGCCTTCGGACACCTATCGCTACCTCGCCGACGACCGCACGTCACTCGATCTCGACGGGATGCTGCAAACCTTGCGAGAATCGGCATCTCCAGGTGATGTGGTGTTGCTCCACGGTTGCTGCCATAACCCAACTGGCATCGACCCCACGCCAGAAGACTGGAAACAGATCGCCGCGGTGGTTCAGGAAAAACAACTGCTTCCGCTGATCGACTTCGCTTACCAAGGTTTCGGTGACGGCATCGAAGCCGACGCGACAGGACTCCGCACCGTGCTCGCGCACACCGACGAAGCCCTCGTGTGCACCTCGTTCTCCAAGAACTTTGGTTTGTACAGCGAACGAGTCGGCGCGATCTCGTTGGTCGCCGCCAGCGCCGCCGATGCCACCGCCGCTCGCAGCCAACTGAAGCGTGCCGTGCGGACCAACTACAGCAACCCGCCACGCCACGGCGGTTCGATCGTCGCAACGATCCTGAGTGACGAAGCGTTGACGGCGCAGTGGAAAGAAGAGCTCGAAGCAATGCGGGTTCGGATCACGCGACTTCGCGAGCAATTTGTCGAGACAATGAAGACGACCGGCAAGGGCCACGACTTCGAGTTCCTGCTTCGCCAGAAAGGCATGTTCTCGTACAGCGGTTTGACACCGATGCAAGTCGACGAGCTGAAAGCCAAGTACGGCATCTACATCGTCGGCAGCGGCCGTATCAACGTCGCCGGCATGTCAGAAACCAAGATGCAGTACTTCTGCGAATCCGTCGCCTCTGTCCTCTAGACAAAACGACCACCAATAACATCAGCCAGCGGTTAAACGCAATCACTTTGCCCTCCCATCAGCCGCCCGGCGCCAGCCAGCGGTTACGTGCAATCACTTCGTCCTCCCGTTAGCCGCATGGCGCTAGCCACGGTTCCCCACCACACTCAACAACATCAGCCGCCCGGCGATAGCCAGCGGTTACGTGTTCTCTCTTCTCATTCCCGCCAACTCTCCTCGTCATCCCCACCAACCCGCGGTCACCTGCCTTCCGACCGCCACATCGAAACCCCGACTCTCAACCCGACAAAACCAAACGCATGCCTGGCCTAAAACCTTCCGTTTGTATTGACGCCGTCTTCGAAAGTCTTTCCAAAACCGACGCGATCGCACGCGTCAAATCCTGCGGTATCGACGCCTTCGAATTCTGGGGCTGGTGGGACAAAGACCTCGCGGAAATCGAAGACGCCAAAGCCAAACACGACATGCAGATCGCGTCGTGCTGCACCAAATTCGTTTCGCTCGTCAATCCGGCGACACGTCGCGAATACCTTGACGGGCTTGCCGAATCGATCGAAGCTGCGAAACGTCTCGGCTGCCCCACGTTGATTTCACAAGTCGGCGACTTCCGCGAAGATGAATCGCATGAAGCCCAACATGACTGCTTGGTCGAAGGCCTTCGTGAAGCGGCGCCGATGTTGGAAGAATCCGGGATCGTGTTGGTCTTCGAACCGCTCAACGACTTGATCGATCACGTCGGCTATTACCTGGTCCGCAGCGAGCAAGCGTTCGCGATTGTCGACCACGTGAACAGCCCCAACGTGAAGGTTGTCTTTGACATTTATCACCAGCAGATCAGCGAAGGCAACGTGACTCGCAACGTGTTGGAAAACATCGGTCGCATCGGTCACTTGCATGCCGCCGGCAATCCCGGCCGCAACGAACTGACGCGAGGCGAGCTCAACTATGCGGAGATCTTCAAAGCGATCCGCGAGACTGACTACGAAGGCTACGTCGGCCTGGAGTACTGGCCGCTAGACGACGCCGAAACCGGCCTCAAGCAAGCCAAGACCCTAGTCACCGGCTAACCCAACCCCGTAGTGGATGTTGTCAAACATCCGGCCACCCACAACGCAAGCTCCACAACACCTCCAAACCCCGTAATGGATGTTGTCAAACATCCGGCCGCGGCCTTTCCACCTGCTAAAAAAGGCGACAAGCCCCGCCCCTACAATCCGACTCACCCGGCTCAAGCTCTCCGATCCCACCCACAAGAGCCCACCGCGCAACCACCGCAGCACGACTGCCCCGTCCACAATCGATCCAATCCACAGATTCGCGTGATTTCAGGCGAACCAAAAGATAAAAATCCGACACTAGACAACAGGTGTTGCAGTAGGAAAGCCGACAAGATAAACTCCGCGACCCGTTGAGAGAACGAATTCCGGTTCAACACTTTCAACGAAGCAATCCCCTGTAGCTCAGTTGGTAGAGCAGGCGGCTGTTAACCGCCTTGTCGCAGGTTCGAGTCCTGCCGGGGGAGCTTTTTGAAAAACTACGGAACTTCGACCGTATAGTTAACGCCCGCAGAGCCGAGAAATGGCCGGCGGGCGTTCTTCGTTTTGGCCCCAGTTTTCGCGGGACGACGCGATACTCTTTCTCGCTCTCAAGTTCTCGCGCGTCCGCGATCGAACTTCTCTTGGGCGAGCGTGAAACCCAAGATTACGCCGGAACCCCTGCAAATACCGGTGTCATATCTCATTCTCTCTGTTTTACTGAGCCACCAGGGTTAACGCCTGATCTCTCTTTGATGCTGCAGAACGGACCCGTCGACGACTCGCCCTTAAACCTCTCTTGATTTGGCAGAGAGGTTCGCGCGCGAACTTTTGCTCCGGCGCGCGAACCGCTCCTCAGCGGGGATCTCTCTCCAAAAAACCTTGGCTCGCGCGAGATAAACCTTGGCTCGCGCGAGATAAACCTTGGCTCGCGCGCGAACTCTCTGTTGGCCAAATCTCACGCCGAAAATGGCACATTCCGGCCGTCAAACAACGTCGCTGTCGGGTAGGTCAAAAGCATCCTGATGAAACGTCATCTGGATCCTACATTCATCATGCTTGTAGACGACTTGTTCGAAGACCTTGGGCAGCATCTCAAGCTGTTCTTTCTCCGGCAGCCGCGAAAAGTGTTCGCGGAATCGAAGCGGCATCTGGCCATTCAAACCGTCAACGTCTGCCAACGATTGGACAAGCATTTGTTCGAGGTCGTGCACTTTGACACTCACACCAGGACACGGAGGCCGACCGCCCGATTCACTGCGGCAGCGGTAGTAGCGATAGAGCACTTTCCCTGTAGCGTCGAGCTTACGCTGTGAAATGCTGGTCGACATCGGACGATTGCACGATCCGCAAATCACAACACCCGTTAAATACACAGGTGGCAACGCATTGCGGATTGGACTTGTTTGTGTGCGTCGCTTCTTCAGATGTCGCTGCACAGCCTCAAACGTGTCTTTCGAAACCATCGCTTGATGCGAACCCGGCAGCGTCGAGTCTCCGCTACGAATCTCCCCGGCGTACACTGGGTTGTTGAGCAAGTCACGAATCCTTCCACTGGCCCAACTCCCAGTCTTCCCCTTTCCGTCTGGCCAACGTTTTAAGTTCGCAAGTGCCGCAATTGAACTCGGCGTCGCGCCGTCAGCAGCCAATTGAAAGATCTCGCGAATAATCACTGCCTCCTCGATATCCTGAACCAACTGCTTCGTTTTTGGATCGGCTCGGTATCCAAACGGAACTGGTCCGGCCACACGTTTGCCCTTCGACTTCAGCACCGCCCGCGAATCGGCCATGCGTTCCCGAGTCATCTCGAGTTGAAACTCGCTGGCCGCTGCCACAATGTTGCTGGACAATCGACTCGCCGCAGACAAACCAAAGTTTGGATCGGTGACGACGATCAAATCCACTTCATAGCGATCAAACAATTCCATCAGCTGCGCAGTCACGTGGAGCTTTCGCGACAATCGATCCGCACGATCCACAATCAGTCGCCGAATCACACCCAACTCGATCTGTTCGATCAGTCGAGACATCGCAGGACGATCCAGCGTTTCGCTCGAACCACCATCATCGGCAAAGACTTCTTTGATCTCCCAGCTGAACGCCTCCGCTGTGTCACGGCAGATGGCTGCTTGCACTTCGCACGAACCGAGCGCACTTTCATTCCGTCGAGACTTCCGCGCATAAATGGCCGTGACCGCGGGCGAGTGCATGAGAAATGGTTCCAAAGACAGCTTGAAAACAATCGTATGGTTTAAGGCATGACATACATTTTAGCCAAAGTGTGTTTGCATCCTATCGCCGGTGCGGTTCACCCACCGACCCGCTGGCAACGACATTTTTTGAGTGGTACTGTGGTGCACACGTGATTCGCTATGACAATTCAATTTTGGGAGCTGGCGATGGGAGCCAAATCCGCTCGCATTGAGATTCAACTTTCGAAAGAGCAGAAGGCGCTCATCGAGCATGCGGCAGTCTATCTTGGCTGCAGTGTGTCCGATTTCGTGCTGGGCAACGCAGAACAAGCTGCCAAAGCGGTCATTGAAGAGCACGAGCGCATTCAGCTCGACAGAGTTCAGGCCCTTAGGTTTGTCAATTCGCTGTTCTCACCGCCGTCGCCGAATGGACCTCTGAAAGCTGCCGCGAAAGAACACCGCACGCAGGTGCACAGCCGGTGAGAGACTCGTGGAAACTGTACCGGCATCTGGTCCCACAGAACCGAACACCTGGGTAAGATGGTTGCTCGTGCTCGGCGTATTCGAGGACGCAGCCCCGTGCCGGTTCGCTAGCAAGTCGAGAGCGACTACCCAAACGTGAATTGCTCCAGAAGAATTGAATCTATCAAGCCCAGTCTTTACTCTTCCGATGACCGCACGACACCACTCCAATACCGACCGCGCGAGAATCAATCACGCGATCGGCCTCACGCCCGAGCAGCGGGTGCTGGCAGGGTTCGAACAGTCGGAGCTTGCGCTCGAAGTGGTACGAGATGGAATTCGTGATCAGAATCCAGACGCTGATGAAGCCACCATCGAGCGGCTCCTTCTTGAGCGGGTCAATCTGATGCGGAAATTGCAGAAACCAGCGGTACCCACGACGTGAAGCTTCAGGAAGCCGTTTCTCAGTTGATCGCTGCCATGAATGAGGCAGGTTTGGACTACATGTTGGTGGGATCTTTCTCCAGCATGTACTACTCGTTTCCACGATCGACCACGGACGCGGATTTTGTCATCGGAACGCCCGAGTGGGATACGAGTGCACTGGCGGATCGGCTTGGCAATGCCTTCAAGTTCGATTCGCAATTGTCGTTTGAGCTGATCGGCGGAACGGTCAAGAAGGAGATTCAGATCATTGGAACGCCATTTCGTATCGAGCTGTTCGAATTGACGGACCAGGCGTTTGACCAGTCCCGATTCGCTCGCCGGCGAAAGGTCTCGCTCGGTGGAATGGAAGTTTGGATTCCAACTGCCGAAGACGTCATTCTGCAGAAGCTGATTTGGTCTCGGCCACGGGATCTCGACGATGTTATCGGTGTGATCGCGGTCAATCACAACAACCTCGATACCGCCTATCTTCAACAAAGGGCAGACCAGCTAGGTCTCACCGAATCACTCAAGGACACATGGGCGAAGGCGATCGAGTCCCAAGACTGAAATCGTTGAGGCTCGGGAACGGAGTGGAATACGCGTTCGAACTGTTCACATCGCCAGTTGAAGTCTCAAACGTATCGAGTCGAAAAAACTAACTCGTGGCTTTAACGGTGTAGATTCCGCCCCTAGGCGAGGTTGACGCTGTCTTAGCGCGGAGGCGGTGCCTTCGCTGTTAACCCTGCTGTCAGAAACAAGCCAAGGCGGTTTTGAGCTTTTAGAAAAACTACGGAACTAACGACAGTAAAGTTAACGCCCGCTAGGCCCAAATCGGCCCGCGGGCGTTTCTCAATTTGGCCCCGATTTTCGCGGTGTCACGCGACTTCTCGCCAGCTGGCCACCTCTCGCGCTTCCGCGATCTGACATCTCTGAGACAAGCGTGAAACCCAAGATCGCGCTCGAATCCCCGCCGAGACCGCCAAAACATCTCGCTCTCTCTGTATCACAAGCCCAACCGGGTTAACGCCCGATCTCTCTTTGATGCACCGGGCCAACCTGCTCGCCTAACGTCCGATTGGAGACCTCTTTCCAGTGATAATCGCGAAAGGCTGCTCACGGTACCACGCTCGTTCCCCCGCTGTGTAAGCGTCTCTCCTTGGTAGTCAGTCGTGGGCTATCGCAAATCCTTCACACTGATCCCAAACCCTCTGCATGGAAGCGGAGCTCCACTTGAGACAAGACGCTAGCTCTCTGATACTTTGCGCTTCACCAGAGAGAACTACAGCCGAGATGATGGTTTGAGAGTGCTCAGGTCGTCCGATCTCCTTCGTGGAAAGTCTTTCCCATTTTAGTCAATTCGCTACGCCGCTGAGACGGGTTAGCAGGTTTGTTGCCCCGCGCCGCAGGAGAAATGCGAGTTGTGGTTATTTGAATTCCGCGTGTCATACCGAACTGAGGGAGATCTCAAACCGGCAGATACCGCAAGCGTCTATACACCCCGGCGCTACCGACTGCGTGGGCTCAAATATCGCTTTCAAGCTCCTAAAACCGTTGGTGGCAGATCTAGGTCAGAGCACCTATATTCGGTTCGGACGAGCTTAAACCAGATGTAGTGCGGGAAAAGGACACTATCAAAATGAACAGCAACGAACGAACTGAATTGCGGCAGTACGCTTGGGCTTACTTTGACCGACACGCAGAACAACGCCTGAAGACGTTCAATTTCTACTTGGTTCTTGCGGGGGCGGTGATTGCTGGCGTAATGACTTTCAAAAACGACTTTGCGCAAGCATGGCCACTACTCTTCCTACTCGCGTTCGTTTCTTTTGTGTTTTGGAAACTGGATTGCCGCAATCGAGTCCTTACCAAGCATTCAGAGGAAGCATTAAAGACGCTCGAAGACGCCATGGACCTTGCCGACGAGTGCGATGGTGTCCCGCACAGATGCAAGCTGTTTCGACGAGAAGAGTACGAGTCGTCAAAAAGTTTGCGTTACCCAGGTACGCCTCTTGCTTCCGCTGCTTTCAGCTACACGCATTGCTTTAACTCTCTCTTCATTCTTTTCGGATTCGGTAGTGCGATTTTGGCGTGCGGCTTGATACTTGCAAATCTACGATCCGAAAACGATCCGGAAAAGAAAAGCACCGGTGCTGCAGTATCAATCAACGCACTTCCGTCAGATTGAGATACCGCCCTGCTAATCTTGCGTGTCAGGACACGAATGCCGGTGCCGGAGCAAACTTCAGTTCATCTTAGAAAGAGTGACTGCTCACGCAAAGCAATTGTGTGACCCACCGGTGCTGTACCGGCCAAACAGCATTCTGCTAGGTGAGCTGGTGGAACAACAGCTGCCACGTACAATCGCTGCCTTGGGCATTGCAAACAAATTCTGAAGTAATGATGTCGGACGGAAAAGAGCGAAGAACCGGTATGTTGCCAACACCAACTTCCGCAGTCGATCGATATCAAGCAGAAAAGTGTCTGCCCAGAATCGGTGTCATAACGGCGTTAGATAAGGAGTTTTCTGCCGTCAAATATTTTCTCTCGAACATCCGAGAGCATTGCACTGAGCACTCAGGCGCGAACCGATTCTGGCTCGGGGAAGTCGCGACCTATGAAGGATTGCCGCATTCGGTAGTCCTCGGCATCAGTGGTATGGGAAACAACTCGGCCACGGCGCGCGCGGCGAAGATGCTTGCTGCCTATCCAGATCTTGATTCGATTCTCATGGTAGGGATTGCTGGTGCGGTACCTTCCCCGCTCGATCCTGAGTCCCATGTGCGACTCGGCGATATTGTCGTTTCAGACCAGAGTGGTGTCATCAAGTACGATTTCGTGAAGAAAGGAGAAACATGGAAAAAAGTACGGGATTCAGGAGTTCGTCCGTCGTCCTACTTGCTTGAAGCGGTCTCCGTTCTTCGAATTGGCGAACTCGAAGGGCAATATCCCTGGGAATCGCTCATCGAAGACGGGCTTAAGGCAAGAGGCTGGGCAAGACCGTCTAGTCTGCACGACGTACTTGGCGACCCGAACGATCCGGCGATCGTCGTCGAGCATCCCCATGATCCCGCGCGTCGTGCGGGGAAACCTCGCGTTTTCACAGGAGCAATCGCTTCAGCGGACACACTGCTAAAAGATCCTCGCCTGCGCGATATGCTTCGCGATCTATACTCAGCGAAAGCGGTTGAAATGGAGCCTCCGGCATCCGCGACGCTACATGGGACTATGACAAGGGATACTTAGTCGTTCGAGGAACCTGTGATTATTGCGATGAGAACAAGAACGACGACTGGCAAAACTACGCTGCAATGGCGGCGGCAGGCTACACGGCGGCCTTGATAAGCTCAACACCGCTCTCGTCGTCAGAACTGCCCGCGGCACAGCGTCCAACCAAGACCAGGTCTCCAGATCGTGCATCATCCAGGATTTCAATAAGGGACCCTTTTGCCGACGAGCAAGTAACATCGGGTTCTACTCATAAAGCAGACGAAGACATCGATGTCCCAACGTCTATTCCGATCGATGAAATATTGGACGCGTTTAAATCTGCGTCAACGTCATTGACGCGGTGGCCAAGGACCGTTGGAAACGGCCATTGGATACCACGACCTGCGTTGGAAACTCTTCGAGGACGAATTCGCGAGAGTGAATTTTCCACCAGCATGGTGTTGGGTGTCCCTGGTTCGGGCAAGTCGGCACTGCTTTCAAAACTTGCGGAGGAGTTGGGGCGGGATGGGTATGTGGTTCTGTCGATTAAGGCAGATACACTTCCGACAAATGTCGACACAACGTCAAGACTGTCCGATCATCTTCACCTGCCTGCATCCATCCAAAAATGCATCAATTTGGTGAGGCCAGAAAAAAAGTGCGTCGTTCTAATTGACCAGTTGGATGCTCTAAGCGATCTGGTTGATCTGAAGTCTGAGCGTCTCGGGGTGTTGCTTGAATTGATTTCGACACTTGATGGAACACCCAAGGTCCACATAGTTGCGTCGAGTCGACTATTTGAATTTCGTCGCGATTCGCGATTATCGACCGTTCCTGCCGATTCGGAGCATCTACCGCTGCCTGGCTGGAGTGAAGTCAACAAGGTGCTGGAGGAACTTGACGTAGATTCGTCCAGTTGGCCAACCCGCTTCAAAGAGTCATTGCGCGTCCCACAGCATCTGAAGATTTTTCTTGATCATCTTCGCGACAATTCCGAGCAGTCAACATTCAACAGCTACCAAAGGATGCTTGATAAAGTTTGGGACCGAGTGATTCTCGAGGGCGAGAATGGTGCGGCTAGGTCTGACCTTGTTATTCGAGTAGCACAACAAATAGCCGATAGCGAGCAGCTCTGGCAACCACTTGCATCCTGGGATGACGAACGGCATTTAATTGACGGACTTGTTGCTGACGGAATATTCGCGTACTCGCCGAACAAACACCAATTCGGTTTCCAACATCAATCAGTCTTCGAGCATGCTCGCGCTCGGATGTTCGCGACAGGGAAGTCCCGGCTTTCGGAGTATGTCAAACGGCGACAGAACGGCCTTTTTGTACGACCTACACTATGGAGTGCATTGCAATACTTGCGAGAAGCCAATCCTGCGCAATACGAGGAGGAGATCACGACGCTAACGCAAGCTGGTTACCGTACACACATACGGCAGTTAGTGATTGAGTTTTTCACGCAGGTTAATAGTCCCAGTGACTTAGAGGTGCGTTTGATTCAACCTTGGCTGAACGACCGCAGACTGCGTCCGCGCGTTCTGACGCTTATTGCCGGCAACGAAGGATGGTTTCGTCGGCTTGCTCAATCTCATTTGCCCGCCTTTATGGAGTTGCCAACCGATGAGCTCTGGCCAGTTGCCCGTGTAATTAGCGCAGCATGGGAATATGAGAAAGAATTGTGCCTATCGCTATTGCAGCAGTTTTGGCTTCCCAACTCGACACACGATCGACTTTCTTTAGACACTTTAAGCGAACTACACGACTGGGACGAGCAGCTTGTTAAAAAAGTCACGTCGGTAATCGACCGTTCCGAAGAGCACGAGCATTACTCCATGAAGCTTGCCTCTGTCGTCTCTGCATCGAATCCCGACCTCGCCCCAATTATCATTGGAGCGATTCTCGACAATCGGCTGAAGAAACTCGATTCAGCGGGTGATCCCGAACCTCCCGCAGTCCCTGTTGACGCAACCGAAAGTGACCTAGCCTTTAGATCGATGACGTATCGCCCGAAGAAACGGTACGAAGACCTACTGTGCAAGCGAGATAGTTTTTATGAACTTCCAGAAATCGCGGCAGCGGCGCCCAAAGCGTTCTTAGAGCAGGTTTGGCCTTGGTTTCTTCAGGTTGTTGATCGCATGCTCGAGGAGCCCCATTCTGTAATCAGACGGTATCGCGAATCCCGTGGCATGAGCTTTGATTTGGATGGCGATATGGTTCTGAATCGTCCGATACTCGTTGCGATTGACTCCTCTGTGAAGCAACTTGGTGAAGGATCCGCTCCCGAATTCAACGAGGTGTTAGGCGATTCGTTTTCCAGCGAAGCGCTCATTGCTCATCGCCTGCTATGTCGTGGTATTGCCGAGCTGGCGAAAAAGCAACCAGACATTGGCATATCATATTTGGCTGGTGATCCGAGACGGTTCTATTTGGGAGGGTACGAGGACGGTCACAGCGATACCAGGAATCTGCTTCGTGTGCTTGGTGAAACTGCAGACGATGCGCAAATCCGACAACTTGAGTCATTGATCCGAAACTGGACCGGATATGTAGACAATCCAATCAACAATGACCGCGACACACGATTGCGCCGACTTAAGTGGGATAGGGAGTCGCGACTTCGCCTTTGGAATAGCCTTCCAACCGATCGACTAACCCCTGGGATGAGAGCGCACGTCGAGTCTGAACGCGTCGCGTTAATAGACTACCGCGATTACGACCAGGAGCCGATTCGCGTGTGTGCCGTTCCAAGTCCAATGTCGGAGACGCAAATTGAAAAGGCGAGTGACGAACACATACTACGGTTGCTGGACGTCCTCGCCGATCCAGAGGAATCGAAGCGCCGGCGATTTGCAGGTGGCGGCGGACTGTCTCAGCTTTCTCAAAAACTTGGCAGCCTGGCCAAGAACGATGGCAATCGAGCAAAAAGCCTGCTATTGAAATTGGACCCGACCCTACATGCTGAACCCGCCTCGCACATGGTACAGCAGCTTGGAGACAGTGAACTCAGCTCAGAAGAACTGTTTGGGCTAATTCAGACATTGGAGATCAGAGGTTTCGTGTCAGCGGATTTCCGAGGCTCAGCGGCACATTCGCTGAATCAACGAGCACGCTGCGATACAGGTCTGCCGGAGGTTGCGACGAACACCCTCCAAAGGTGGCTCAAAACGTGGAACGAGTTTTCATATTTCTACGATGATCGCGATGAAGTATCGAACGAAGAGGATCGTGTGCAACCGGTCCTGTGGGGCCTTGGACGAGGCGGTGTTCTGCCTCACGGAAGCTACTGGATACTGGAGGCACTTACGGCTTTATACTTGAATCGCGAGTCACCCGATTTTGATTCTTGGGTGAGTGTTCTTGAAGAGCATCTTGAGCGTGACGAGTCTTGCTACACATGGAAGATGTTCAGTCGACGTCTCTGCTGGCTCGCGAATGCTGGGCAGAAAGATCGTGCCGCGAAGGTCATATTGAAGCTCTTTCAAAGATATCCTTCACTCCGAAACAGCTCTGCTGGTGGAGAGCTAGTTGTGCGGACCCGGTGGCTTTTCATGGCACCAGATGTCGAAATCGATGGTGCGAGATTCACAAGAGTGCGACGCTGGTGGCGCCGTACTTTTTCGACATGTGAGTACAGGCGTCTCTTGAGGGCGTGGCGATCCGGTGATTGGCGAGTCGGCCCACAGTTGTTCGGTGAACTTCTCGGTGTGAGCTATCTCTTCTCCGAGTTTATGGACTGGACTGAGTACGAAGTGAAACGGGCAATTCGCAGAGGCGTTCAGAATGGTCGAAATACTCAGGTATTAACCGGCTTGTCATTCGCGTTGGCGAACTTGATGAAGAGCACAGTAACGGATAACCGAGTCCCGGTACTCTTCGCAGAGTTGAGTAGTTTTGGATTCGAGGAAATCGATACTGCACTTGCTAGCACGTTCGATCGTTCAAATACACTGTTCGTTCATCCTAACGTCGAGAAATTGCTTCAATGCGTTAAGGAGAGCAACTCTTTGCTCCGCCAGGCGGCTAACACGTGGTTAATCGAGGAATTGGAACCGCTTGTTGCCAGTTACCCTGAGTTGGTCGGTGAACTGTGCCATCGGTTCGTCGACGTCAACAGGGATTCAGAGCTTGCCGAGGGTTTCTTTCGTTCAGGCCCTCACCTGACCAACATTGCTTTTACGCTTCAGAGGTTGGGAAATCCTTACCGTGAACCTGGGCTTTCGTTGTTCGAGAAACTGTTGGAGTTGGGACTTACTGACGCCAGAGATTTACTTCACGACCTTGATAACCGCCCAAAAGCTGGCAGCACAAGCCGCGGAATGTCCCGTCGCCGCAGAAGGTAGCGGAACACGGAAAAAGTTAGGTACATGGTCTGCGAATTAGGACGCCTGCACTCGGCGAATCGCATGCATCGATGGTTGGGCGACTATCAATTCCTCGCCAGAACCTGAGCACCAAATTCTGTGACAGCCGATGCAGAGTTACAATGCATGAAACACGCAATCATTGGCTGTGGTATCTGTTCAGGCAGTTCTCGCACATCCTCCCATCCCGGACCAGGGTCGATGCTTTGCGTGTCAATCCAGGGCGTTGCCTGAGAGCCCATGAACAGCTTAGAGGTAAAGTTATACGAACCATTCAAGAGCGTGTATTCGACCCTAGCGCGACGCACACGATCAGAGATCACAATGCCGAGACGATTACGCGTGTTTAGGCATTTAGCTAAGTCGATCGTAAAACCACGACCTATGCGCGCCTGACCCCACCGTTCATTTAAGTTTTTGCAGCCCTGATATTGATCGAGAATGTCCGCTAGGATCTCGCGAATCGGCTGGCCCTCAATTCTTAAGTCAAAAACATCGTCCCATGTGCGGAACTGCGATGACGGCAAGTCTTGATCGAGTGAAAGTTTGAAACGAGGGGCGAAATGGTAAGCGAGCCCTAACACAATTTGATCGGGAAGGTCCGCAGGTGCATTTGAATAAAGCTTGCAGCAGTGGAATCCTAGTGCATTGGCTTTTTCAATTGCTCGAGGGTTGAAACCTTCACGCGAATAAAGAATCCCGACGTGGGCCTTCGAGGATATAAACTCACCGTTGAAATGGTCTATATCTTGCTCGTCGAGTTTTTTCGACCAGAATTTACAGCTGATCATCGCTTTAGCCGGAAAGTGGCCTCCGATTGACCACTGAATCCAGACGTCGCGTTGTCTAGGATAGCCAGTGTGTGCATCCGGGACCTTGACGTCGTGAGTTACGGTGGCATCCGGAGCTATGGCCGCAACGAATTGCGTCACTGCAATCTCAAAAGATTTCCAGTCTTCGTTGTCTCCTACCATTCTATGATTCTCCTTGTATTCTGGATTGCCGAATTGGGACTGCGTCGGCATTTTCGCAGCAGCTCCCGGCCTGCCCGTTTGAGACAACATTTCGTTGAGTGGTCCCTGGAGTTGGGAGCTACTTGGCGAGTTTCTGCTTTGCATTACCGCCAACTCGCGTCTTGGCAACTTCGCCTTAGGGTTGCAGATGCTATTTTTTAGTTGGCAGAAAGACTTGCCGAATATTTTGGCGCATAGCCTCTCTGTCGCTCTCTTTCGAAAACGTCATTTTGACTCGTGCGGATCATGGATCGGGCGCGGAGCACTACGGAGGCAGCGTGCGATAACGGCAGCGATCGGTCAGGATGGCTTCCAAGATCGCTTGGTAACTTTGGAACACGAACGACTCGATGGCACTGCGAAGTCGATGCCAGAGACTGCGGCGACTCTTCAGCTTGGCCAATACGGCCTGAAACAGAGGGCAGCAGGCCTGCTGGACTTGATCGACCAGAAACGCCAGCATCATCAAGATCAGAAGGACCGTACTTAAGTTCTTCTTGCCATGACCGTAGTTGTGCTCGAAGTGGTAGCCTTGGTTCTTAAGCGTGTTGAACGTCTCGTTCTCGATCCTCCATCGACAGCGGCCACCACGAGCAATTTCGAGAACCGTTTCTGCAGTCACCCGAAGATCTGTGACCCAACTAAACATCGACTTGATATCGCCGTCGGCAGTCAAATCGCTCTGCCCGATATAGTTAACCAGAAGATCAGGATTGCTTTTGTTAAGCGGGACCTGCTTGGCCCATTGCGTCTCGCTCCGAGAGCCTTTCTTGTCGATCCTCGCGGTGCGGATGACGTGCAAGCGAGATTGATCACCCGCATCAACGACTTGCTCAAACAAGTGAGAGTGGTCACCGGGTTTCGCACCAAGAATGAAGTGGTAGCCGTGTTCTTTACAGTCCGCGATGTGCGGCGCGTTGCTTGAGAGGCCATCTTCGGTAATCGTCAACTTCAACATCGGATGCTGCTTTTTGATCCGTTTGAGCAAGCGTTTCGTTGCATTTCGCTCGCAGTCGTTCTTCGTTTCTCCGTCCTGCTTGACGATCGGTTCGACTGCCAGCGGGATCACCACACTGAGCTTGGGATGAATCATCGCCGCCACAACTGCTTGGTGGGCATAGCGAGTGGAGCCGTCCTTTGACTTCTTCTCGAGGCAGTTCTCGCAACGCACATTGGACGAACTGAAGTACCCCGTTCCATCGATTGCGACGAGATATCCATCACCAAGAAAGCGAAACTGTTCCAAGACACCGCCACGCTGAAGTTCGGCAAACACGTCCGCGAACGCTTCATTGAGTGCGTCGGCCTCGATCGGATCGAGGATCTCTCTGAATTGCGTGTCACTGGGGATCGATTTG